>NZ_JBFTZW010000035.1:0-31633 GCF_056406555.1 Arthrobacter sp. P1_B4 | reverse complement strand
GGATGATGAGGGCTTCCTCATGTTCCTTGAGGACGAGGAAGAGCAGTTCACCTGGGGCTTCCGTGTCGGGGACCTCAGCATCCCGGATCCCATCGTGTACCGCCGCAACAACGCCCGCGGCCAGTGGAAGAGCGAGGAAGGGACCTTCTCCGAATTCGTCTTCGACATGTTCGAGTGGGCCTTCAACGACGAGGACGAAGACTAGGCTCCACGGCCTCTCCTCGGGCCGGGTCCGGCGGTCCGGGGGCACTTTGACACGGACCCGCCGTCGTCGGGTCCGGTGATCCCCTCCTGAGACGCCAATGTAGCCCCGGACGGCAGCAGCGACCTGCCCGTCACGGCCGGAAGGCCCCACTGCGCCGCAACTCCAGCACCGCCAGAACCTCCGCAACCATCCGCTCCGGGTGATGGACGACGTCGTCGTACCCGAACCTGAGTACAAGGTAACCACCGATGAGGCTTGCGTTGTTCCGCCGCCGGTCCTTCTTGACTTGCAGCGGCTCCAGGTGCGAGGCACCGTCGGTCTCCACGACGATGCAGTCCTCAACAACGAAGTCCACCTCCCCTACCCCGGAAATCTCCACATGCCGGCGCACGTGCAGCCCGGCCCTGCGGAAGGCGGTGTTGGCGAGAACTTCCAGCAGCGAATCGGCCCGCGGAATGACAAGGTCCAGCACCGACCTGGCGCGTCCGTTGCGGTTACCTTCGAGCTTGCTGCGGAGGAAGGCCAGGGTGATGTCCCCCCGGCCCACCGCACACTGGACCATGACAAGGGCCTCCAATTCAGGCAGACAGTGGAGTGCATGGATCAGGACGTCGGCGAGTCCGGCCACGGGCAGCCACGGGTGCCGGAGGTGCCTGCAGCGGCCGTGGGCCACAGTGCCGGGCGGTGCGGCCCGGTGCCCAAGACACAAATGCATGGAGTGGGCCGGAGCCAAGGTCCACAAGCTGTAGCACGGAGCGGCCGACACGCACGTCAGCAACCCCTTCAGTTCGCGCGCCGCCCGGTAGGCACCGGAATCCTGCGGAAGCCCATAGTGCCCGCGGCGGATCCGCACTATGGTGCCCAGGGACACGGCCGTGGCAAGCCGGTGGCGGCTGAATCCGGCCCGGCCAAGGTCCGCCGTGGCGGCCGCTCCGCCCCGTGAAGCAAGATAAGTGGCAACGTCCATTCCGCCAATGTGCCCTGCCGGGGACACTTAGGGACCGGCCCCGCTGCGCCATGTGGAAAACCTCATCCCGGACATCCACAGCCGCCGTGGGGCACTTTGACTCCAACACGCCGAGAAACCAGCCTGGAAGCAGACCGCAGCGCGGCAAAGTGGCCCCGCTCGGCCGCAGTCACGCGAGCGGCCGCCTCATGTGCCCGGGGCGTCCGCCAAGCCGCCGACCGAACCCGTGACAATCAAATTACAAAACCGCTAGACAGCATTACAAAGTTGTCATATGCTCTTTCTTGGGTTCACCAAATGCCTCCGGTGGATCTGATGCGAACGGAGAAATGGCCCCGGTTCGGCACAACGGAAGACTCGAACGTTGTGAGGAACCGGGGCCATTCCGTCTAAGCCGGAAGCCAGGTTAATCGGCAGGCTGCGCCCAGCCGGAAGAACCGGCCGGGGAGCGACTCCGGCCCGGCTGTACCGCCGGGCCTGGCGTAGCTGGTGTGGCCGGAGGCCGGGCCCAGCGGCAGGACGGCGGTGGACGCCTAGCTGCTGCGGTCCACTACGGCGTGGGCGAAGCTGGTCAGCGAGGCCTTTACGACGCCCTCAGGCAGCGGGGCAAGGGCGGCAATGGCCTCATCGGCCCAAGTGCGTGCCACCACCCAGGACTGTGCAGTGACGGGGTGCTCCCGGAGTCCGGCCACGGCGGCGGCCAGGGCCTCATCCGAGCTGAGGTCACCGTCGATCAGCGTCAGCAGTTCGACGGCGGCCAGGTCGCCGTCGCGGGCCGCGTTGCGCAGCAGCAGCACGGGCAGGGTGGGCACGCCCTCGCGCAGGTCGGTTCCCGGCGACTTGCCGGACTTGACCTTGATCCCGGTGACGTCAATGACGTCGTCGGCGAGCTGGAAGGCCACGCCCACCTTCTCGCCGTACTCGACCAGGATCGGCTCGTAGGCTTCGTCGGCGCCGGAGAAGATCGCACCCAGCTGCCCGGAGGCGGCCACGAGCGAGCCGGTCTTGTCCGCGATGACGGAGAGGTAGTGCGCCAAGGGGTCCTCGTCCGGGCGCGGTCCCACGGTCTCGTGCAGCTGGCCCAGGCAGAGCCGTTCAAAGGTGCGGGCCTGGATGCCAAGCGCCCGGGACCCGAGCTCCGAGACCAGGATGGAGGCGCGCGCAAAGATGAGGTCGCCGGTCAGGACCGCGACGGAGTTGCCCCAGACCTCGTGGGCCGTCGGCGCCCCCCGGCGGAACGGCGCGGAGTCCATGACGTCGTCGTGGTAGAGGGTGGCGAGGTGCGTCAGTTCGACGACGACGGCGGCCTGCACCACTGCGGGCAGGGAGGCGTCGCCAAGGTGGGCGCACAGCAGGGTCAGCAGTGGGCGGATCCGCTTGCCGCCGGCTTCCACGAGGTGGCGCGACGTTGCGTCAGCCAGGGGATCGGAGTTGGCAATGGCTTCGCGCAGCTTCTTCTCGACGCGCGCCAGGTTGGTGGTGAGCGCCGGGCCCAGCTCGGGGTCGCCCGCGATGGCCGAGAAGCCTGCCGGCAGCTGGAGCCCGGTGGCGATCGCGGTGGTGTTGAGGCTGGGTTCAGCGCTCGGCAGGCCGTGTCCGGCGTGCGTCCAGCTTTGGTCTGCAGAGTTGGTCACGGGTTAACCCTAACTTTTTGTTGCGGAAACCGCGGAGTTGGCGCCGGAGTGCGGAACGCTGTCCGTGGTGGACGCGGCCTTGTTGGACGTTGCCTGATTGGACGTGGCCTGATTGGACGTGGCGGGTACCAGGGATTCCAGGACCCGGATGACCCGGTCCTCGAAGCCCTTGGCGGCGGGATCGGTGAGGTTGGCCAGCATCCGCACCACGAAACGCATGAGCACGGGGACAGGCATACCGGTCCGTAGGGCCAGTTTCATGACGGCCGGCTTGCCGATCAGGGCGGCGAACGCCCGTCCCAGTGTGAAGTGTGAGCCCCACTGCTGGCGCACGTAGTCGGCGTAACGGGCAAGGTGCGCGTCGGCGGCCCTGGAAGCCTCTGCCCCGGTCCTCCAGCCTGCCGACGCCGACCGGGCAGCCGCGTCGGCGATGAATTCGGCCGCGAAGCGGGCGGACTCCATGGCGTAGGAGATGCCCTCGCCGTTGAACGGGGAGACCATGCCGCCGGCGTCGCCGAGGAGCAGCAGGCCGGGAGAATAGTGCGGGGTGCGGTTGAAGCCCATGGGCAGCGCGGCCCCACGGATTTCGCCCACCTGGTTGTCCGGGGTGAAGCCCCAGTCGGCGGGCATGCCGGCGGTCCATTCGCGCAGCACCTGCTTGTAGTCCAGCTTGCCGAAGTCCTTCGAGGAGTTCAGGATGCCCAGGCCCACGTTGGAGGTGCCGTCGCCGACGCCGAACACCCAGCCGTAGCCGGGCAGGAGTTTGCCGTCGCGGCCGGGAAGCTCGAGCCAGCCTTCCATCCAGTCGTCGTCGTGCCGCGGCGAGGTGAAGTAGGTCCGCACAGCCACGCCGAGGGGCCGGTCGTCGCGCTTGCCGATGCCCAGTGAGACGGCGGTGCGCGTCGAGTTTCCGTCGGCGGCGAGGACGACGTCGGCGCTGAAGTCGCGCGTCTCGCCGGTCTTGCGTCCGGAGTTGTCCAGCAGCGCGGCGCGCACGCCGGTGACCCGGCCATCCTCGGAGCGCAGCGCTTCGGTGACGCTGTGGCGTTCCAGCACGACGGCGCCCGCGGACTGGGCATGGCGGGCGAGCTGTTCGTCGAAGCCGAGCCGGGTCCGGATCAGCCCGTACTGCGGGAAGTCGGCAACCTCCGGCCAGGGCAGTTCGATCGTGCGGCCGCCGGCGATCAGGCGCAGGCCCTTGTTCCGCCGCCAGCCGTCGGTTTCGGGGTGGGCGAGTCCCAGCTTCTGGATCTCGCGGACCGCGCGCGGCGTGAGTCCGTCGCCGCAGACTTTCTCGCGGGGAAAGCTGGTTTTCTCCAGCACCGTGACGTCAATGCCGGCTTTGGCAAGGTAGTAGGCGGCGGTGGATCCGGCCGGGCCCGCCCCGACGATCAGTACATTCACAGCAGGGATCGGCTATCGGCCGGGCCGGGTGATGTTGCGGCGCAGCTTGGCCACGGGTCCGGTGTGGGCGGCCAGCGCCGCAGCGCCGGCGGCAGGGCCGGTTGAGGGGTCTGCCGGTTTCTGGGCCCGGTGCACGGCGACGATGCCGCCGCTGAGGTTGCGGTAGGTGACAGATTCCCAGCCGGCCTCCTGCAGCCAGGCCGCAAGGTGGTCCTGGTCCGGCCAGGCGCGGATGGACTCGGCGAGGTAGACGTAGGCGTCGGGGTTGGAGGAGGCCTTGACGGCGATGGCCGGCAGGGCCCGCATGAGGTATTCGGTGTACATCGTGCGCCACAGCGGCACCACGGGCTGGGAGAATTCCGCGATGACCAGCCGGCCGCCGGGCTTGGTGACCCGCAGCATCTCGGCCAGGGCCTTCTTCGGCTCGTTGACGTTGCGCAGGCCAAAGGAGATCGTGCTGGCGTCGAAGGTGTTGTCCGCGAACGGCAGGCGGGTGGCATCTCCGGCGATGAAGTCGATGTCAGGGCGGCGGCGCTTGCCGACCTTGAGCATGCCGAGGGAGAAATCGCAGGCGATGACGTTGATGCCTGCGTCGGCGTACGGCTCGCTGGAGGTGCCGGTGCCGGCGGCGAGGTCCAGGACGTGCTGGCCGGCCGATACGCCCATGGCCTCCACCACCACCTTGCGCCAACGCCGCGTCTGCCCCAAGGACAGGACATCGTTGACGACGTCGTATTTGGGGGCGACGTCGTCAAACATCGTGGCTACTTCGTCCGGACGCTTATCCAAGGATGCTCGGTTCACCCTGACATTGTCTCAAATGATCGGCGCTCCCACGAACGGGCCGCCAATTG
The DNA here is from genome assembly GCF_056406555.1 of Arthrobacter sp. P1_B4. NCBI lineage: Bacteria > Bacillati > Actinomycetota > Actinomycetes > Micrococcales > Micrococcaceae > Arthrobacter > Arthrobacter sp. P1_B4. The sequence goes on along the minus strand of NZ_JBFTZW010000035.1, from coordinate 26,569 downwards.
ACGCGGCTTTCACCTGCGGCAACGGCCGCCGCGGCCCCGTGGAGGCCCGGCCGGCTCGTGTATAACCACCCAATGGGCGATCACGGGCTAGTGTTATGCCATCATGACGAGCACGTTCCGCACCTTGACAGTCCCCCTCGATGCCGAAACTTTCCCCGGGGGCCTGCCGTCGTTTCTGGTCCGGGACGATGTCCTCTGCTGGACCCGCCGCGAGGCCGGTCTCGTGGGCTTCGGCGAGATAGCCCGTTTCACCGCCACCGGGCCCGAGCGCTTCCTTGAAGCGGACATCTGGTGGCGCCACCAGGTCCTGGAGGCCGACATCCAGGACAGTGTTTGCTGCCCCGGCACCGGCCCGGTCGCCTTCGGCTCCTTCGCCTTCTCCAAGGCCTCCGCCCATGAGTCCCGGCTGCTGGTCCCGGAAATCGTTGTCGGGCTCCGTGACGGCCAGGCCTGGCTGACCCAGCTCACGTTCGACGACGGCGACCTCACCGAAGCCGGTGCCCGCGCCGCCCTGGACCGCTGGCTTCACAGCACCAGCGCCAATCCCGGGACCAGCGCCAATCCCGGGACCAGCGCGACCGTCGTGGACGACCCGGTGCCGGCGGCCGCGCAGGCCGGTGGCGCCGTCGTCCGTCCTTTGCCATTGGCCGCAGGGGCAACGTTGCACACCGGCTCGCTCAGCGAGGAAGGCTGGATGGCCGCCGTTGCCGCCGGCGTCGCGGAGATCCGGACCGGCGCCCTGGAAAAGCTGGTGCTGGCGCGGGACGTCGTGGCCACCGTCCCCACCGGCGTCAAGGCCGCCGAGGTGCTGCGCGAACTGTCCGCCCGGTACCGCGAATGCTGGACGTACGGGGTGGACGGGCTGGTGGGGGCTACTCCGGAAATGCTGATCCAGGTGGAGGGCCGCACCGCGCAGGCGCGCGTCCTGGCCGGCACCCTGGACCGCCGCGACGCCGATGGCATGGCGGGCTCGCCGCTGGAATTCGCCGAACGGGTGCTGGCCGGCTCCGAGAAGCAGCGGCACGAACACGACATCGCAATCCAGTCCCTGACCACGCAGCTGGCCCCGTTTTCCGAGGCCATGAACGCGCACAGCGAGCCCTTCATCCTCGAACTGCCCAACGTGTGGCATCTGGCCTCGGACGTCAAGGCTGAACTGGCCGAGGTGGAAGGCCACGTCCCCACGTGCCTGGCCCTGATCAACGCGCTGCATCCGACCGCCGCCGTCTGCGGTACCCCCACCACCGTGGCCGGGGCGCTCATCCGCAAGCTCGAGCACCTGGACCGCGGCCCGTATGCCGGGCCGGTCGGCTGGCTCGACGCGGCCGGCAACGGCGAGTGGGGCATCGCCCTGCGTGGCGCCGTCATCGAATCCCCGCACACGGTCCGGCTCTATGCGGGCTGCGGCGTGGTGGACGGCTCGGTTCCCGAGACTGAGCTCGCCGAGACGTGGGCGAAGTTCCGGCCGATGCTGGAGTCGCTCGGCATCAGCAGCTAGGCCGCGGGCCCGGTGACGCCGCCCGGCCGGCGAATCGGCCGTCGGACTTGCACCGCAGGAACTGGCGAAACGGACAGGAATCCGGGATCACAGACAGATCGGGCATTAAAGATATTGCATTCGGGTCTGGTTTAGTTATCCAATAGTGAAACTTAGTTTTCTGTGACGTACATCTCTTGTTCGGCGATACACTATAAATCGGCCTCGTTACGCATCCCTCCGGCAACAAAAGGTAAGAAAATGCAGATCTCCCCTTCGCTCCTGAGCAACCCCGCAATGAAGGTCGCCACGGTGCTCGCCGTCGGCGCATTGGCCTTGACGGCCTGCACGAACGCCTCCGAGACCGGCCCCTCCGGCGCGGCTTCCGCTTCGGGCAGTGCCGCGGCCAGCTTTGACCCCAGCACGGTCCAGAAGGACGATGCCCTGGCGGCCATGTTGCCCGAGGCGATCAAGGCTAAAGGCACCCTGACCGTGGGCTCGGATACCTCCTACGCCCCCGCGGAATTCCTCGGCACCGACGGCCAGACCCCCGTGGGCTACGACGTCGACATCGCCAAGGCGATCGGTGCGGCGCTCGGCCTGAAGGTCCAGGTCCAGACGGCCGAATTCACCGGCATCCTTCCGGCTCTCGGCCCGAAGTACGACCTCGGGGTCTCTTCCTTCACGATCAACCCGGAGCGGCTTGCCGCGGTGAACATGGTCAGCTACTACCAGGCAGGTACCGGCTGGGCCGTTCAGAAGGGCAACCCCAAGAAGATCTCCCTCGATGACCTCTGCGGCAAGTCCATCGGCGTGCAGACCGGCACCATCCAGGAAGATCCGGACCTCTCGAACCGCAACAAGAAGTGCACCGCCGAGGGCAAGCAGCCCATTAACATCGTGACCCTCAAGACCCAGACGGACATCACCACCCGACTGGTCAACGGCAGCATCGATGCCATGGCCGCCGACTCCCCCATCATCGGCTACGCACTGACCCAGACCAACGGCCAGCTCGAGAAGCTCGGCGAAGTCTACGATTCTGCTCCCCAGGGCATCGCCGTCGCCAAGTCGGACACGGCCCTGGCGGACGTCGTCCAGAAGACCATGACCAAACTGATGGAAGACGGTTCCTACAAGAAGATCCTTGAGGGCTGGGGCGTCACCGACGGTGCCATCACCAAGTCCGAGGTCAACCCGGCGGTCGCGTCTTGAGCCTCCCCACAACCGGATCCGCAGCAGGGGCAGAGATGGACAGCCATCAGGACCCTCACGCCGCACCGGTACTGAACAATGCAGTACCGGTACGGCACCCCGGCCGCTGGATCAGCGCCATCATCATCGTCGGCTTCCTGCTTGCCTTCCTGCAGAGCCTGTTCACGAACCCCAACTTCCGCTGGGACGTCGTCGGCACCTACATCCTGGACACCAAGGTGGTCCAGGGCGTCGTCTGGACCCTGTTCCTGACATTTGCGTCCATGGTCCTGGCCATCGTCCTGGCCATCCTCCTGGCGTTCATGCGGCAGTCCGACAACCCGGTGTTCCGCTGGTCCAGCTGGACCTGGGTCTGGTTCTTCCGCGGCACACCGATCTACACCCAGCTGCTGTTCTGGGGGCTCGCCACGGTTCTCTATCCGACGATCGTCCTCGGAATCCCGTTTGGTCCTGCAACCTACACCTGGGTGACCTCGGACCCCACCCACGGCCTGATCCCGGCCATCCTGGGCCTGGGCCTGAATGAGTCCGCGTATCTCGCAGAGATTTTCCGGGCCGGCCTGAAGTCCGTGGACCAGGGCCAAAGTGAGGCCGCCGAGGCCCTCGGCATGACAAAGGGCAAGATCATGCGGCGGATCATCCTGCCGCAGGCCATGCGCGTCATCGTGCCGCCCACCGGCAACGAGACCATCGGCATGCTGAAGACCACGTCGCTGGTCCTGGCTGTGCCATTCACGCTGGACCTGACCTTCGCGACGAACGCCCTGGCCAACCGGATTTACCTTCCCATTCCGCTCCTGATTGTCGCCGCCTTCTGGTACCTCGTCATCACCAGCATCCTGATGGTGGGCCAGCACTTCATTGAGGCGCACTACGGCAAGGGCGTGGACAACCGGGTTCCGGCAGCGATCAACCCCGCCGCCGCCAAGGCGTCCGCAGCCGTGGCCCCCAGCGCCAACGCCGAGCCGGACCTCAAGATGGACTTCCCCGAGGAGGAGGCGAAATGACGATCACCACAGAGCAGCCCCTGGTCAAGATCGAGGGCCTTCACAAGTACTACGGCACACACCACGTGCTGCGCGGCATCGACCTGACCGTCAACCAGGGCGAGGTGTCGGTTGTGATCGGCCCGTCCGGTTCGGGCAAGTCCACCATGCTGCGCTGCGTGAACCTGCTGGAGACCATCAGTGCCGGGCGCATTTCGGTGGGCGGCGACCTGATCGGCTACCGCGAGGTCAAGGGCAGGCTCCATGACCTGAAGACCAAGGAAATCGCCGCCCAGCGCCGCGAGATCGGCATGGTCTTCCAGCGCTTCAACCTGTTCCCGCACAAGACCGCGCTGCAGAACATCATGGAGGCCCCGGTCCAGGTCAAGGGCCAGTCAAAGGCCGTCGCCCGCAAACGCGCCCTGGAGCTCCTGGACCGGGTGGGGCTCGGCGACCGCGCCGGACACTACCCCTCCCAGCTCTCCGGCGGCCAGCAGCAGCGCGTCGCGATTGCCCGGGCCCTGGCCATGGACCCCGAGCTCATGCTGTTCGATGAGCCCACGTCCGCGCTCGACCCTGAGCTCGTGGGCGATGTCCTGAACGTGATGAAGGACCTCGCCAAGTCGGGCATGACCATGATCGTGGTGACCCACGAGATCGGCTTCGCCCGGGAGGTCGGCGACCGCCTGACCTTCATGGACGGCGGCATCGTCGTGGAGTCGGGCGACCCGCGGGAGGTCCTGGCCAATCCCCAGCACCCCCGCACCAAGGAGTTCCTCAGCCGGGTGCTGTAGCCCGGACAATTCCATACCGATTTCGGGCAGCCGCTACGTGGATCCACGTAGCGGCTGTCCTTTTTCGTAGCGGAACGGGGGCTACGTCTGCGGGAGGCCCTCCACGGCCGTGGCCACCGCGGCCCGGATGGCGCGGTGCAGTTCCCCGAGCCGGTGCCGGTCCGTGCGCACCTCGATGATGCTGCGGCCCACCAGCGGACCGGACAGCGCCTCGGCGAGTTCCGCCGTCGTGCCGACCTGGCGGTGCGGGACGCCGTATGCCGCGGCCAGCGCGGCGAGGTCCACCCGCTGCGGGGTGGCGAAGAGGCGTTCGACGGCGTCGCCGTAGCGCCCCGCCGCGGCGACTGTGCCGTGCTCCAGGAGCCCGAAGATGGCACCGCCGGCGTCATTGAGCACCACGATCCGCAGCTGCGGTTCGGTCTCGCCGGCGCCGAGCAGCAGTCCCCCGGCGTCGTGCAGGAACGTCACATCCCCCATGAGAACGGTGGTTTCCTGGCCGCCGCCAAGCGCGATCCCGGTGGCGGTGGACGTGGTGCCGTCGATCCCGGCCAGGCCCCGGTTGGCGAACATGGTGGCCTGGGGTTCCGCGGGCGGCGCCCCGGCGAGGTCGACGTCGCGGATTCCGTTCGAGGAGCCCAGGACCAGCTGCCCGCGGGCGTGTTTCCAGACTTCGGCACCCACCGACGGGCCGGTCGCGGCCGGGGATGCGGCCAGGATCAGGTCCACGGCATGCTGCGCGGCGACTCCTGCCAGCAGCCAGGCATCGAGCCAGGCGGCAGATCCGCGGCCGGCGAATTCCGCCAGGTCCGCCAGGGTTTCCAGCGGCAGTTCGGTGCGGCGGCCGGGTTCGTACCAGGCCACCGGAACGGGCTGGTACAAGGCCGACGGGACATCCGCCCGCTCCAGCAGCGCGCTCACCGGCCGGGAGAGCGTCGGCCGGCCGAAGAGAACCACGCGTTCGATCGGCTGTGCCGCGTCCGCGCCGAAGTGCTCGATCAGCAGCCGGTAGGGCCCTACCGCGTTGGGGCCGAAGCGGGCGTTGGAAGACGGCTCGGCCAGCAGCGGCAGGCCGTGCGCGCGGGCGAAAGCCTCGGCGACCGGGCCGGCGTCGTGCCCGGCCAGCACCACGGTGCGCCGCTCCGGCAGCGCCGTCGACGCGGCCGGAAAGTCCAGGGCCAGGGGGTTCCGGGCGGCCCGGTAGATGCCGCGTCCGGCGGCCGCGGGCAGCCCGTCGCCCACGGCCGGGACCAGCGGGTCGCGGAAGGCAAGGTTCAGCTGCACCGGCCCGGGCGGGGCGTCCTCGAAAGCTCCGGTGGCGGCACTGAGGGCCGTGTCGACGGCGCGCTGCGGATCGCTGCCGGCGGGCACGTCGACGGCGAAGCGGACGTGGTCGCCAAAGAGGTCCAGCTGCACGGTGGTCTGGTTGGCGCCGGTCCCCCGCAGCTCCTCGGGCCGGTCGGCGGAGATGACCACGAGCGGCACCGCGGCGTGGTTGGCCTCCATGACGGCCGGGAGGAGATTGCCGACGGCGGTCCCGGACGTGGTCAGGACGGCGGCGGGCGCACCGGCGGACAGGGCCAGGCCCAGGGCCGTGAAGCCGGCGGACCTTTCGTCGATCCGGACCAGCAGCTCCACCCGTCCGGCGGCTTCGGCCTCGGCCAGGGCGTAGGCCATGGGCGCCGAGCGCGATCCCGGGGACACCACCACCTGGCGCACACCGGCGGCGAGCAGCGTGTCGACGGCGATGCGCGCAGCCTCCACCGCGGTCAGGCCGCCAGGAGCTGAAGAGCCCGCAGCGGAATCCGCCGGACTCACATGTTCTCCGGCGTTTCGATGCCCAGCAGTTCCAGGCCGCCGGAGAGGCGGCGCAGCGCCAGCGCGCACAGGGCCAGCCGCGAGTCACGGACCGATTCCTCCGCTTTGAGCACCGGGCACTGGTCGTAGAACGTGGTGAAGAGCTGTGCGAGCTCAAAGAGGTAGCCGCACAGCCGGTGCGGCTCCAGCGCGTCCCGCACCTTGTTCAGCGTCGCGTCGAACTCCAGCAGGTGCAGGGCCAGCGCGCGTTCTGCGGGTTCGACGACGGCGATCGCCGTGGCGGGGCCGCCGGATGCTTCGGCTTCCGGCGTGCCGGCCGCCGGAGTTCCCGCGGCGCCGGCTGCAGGCCTGCCGCCGTCGCCGGTGATCCCTTCCAGTACCCCGGCTTTGCGCAGGATGGAGCGGATCCGCGCCGCAGCGTACTGCACGTAGGGCCCGGTGTTGCCGCTGAGGGCGAGCATGCGGTCGAAGTCGAAGACATACTCGGTGTCGTGGCCGGTGGAGAGGTCGGCGTACTTGACGGCGCCGATGCCCACCTGGCGGGCGGTCACGGCGCGCTCCGCGTCGCTGAGCTCGGGCCGGCTCGCGTCGATGACGGCGCGGGCACGGTCCACGGCCTCTTCGAGCAGGGCCATGAGCTTCACCGGGGCGCCGGAACGGGATTTGAGGATCTTCCCGTCCTCGCCGAGCACGTTGCCGATCTGCACATGCACGGCCTCGACCGTCTCCGGAAGCCACCCGGCGTCCCGGGCACTGGCCATGACCATGCGCAGGTGCACGTTCTGCGGGGCGCCCACGACGTAGAGGATCCGGTTGGCCGCCAGGTCGCGGACCCGGTAGCGGATGGTGGCGAGGTCCGTGGTGCCGTAGCCGTAGCCGCCGTCGGACTTGCGGATAATCAGCGGCAGCGGCTGCCCGTCGCGGCCGGTAAATCCTGCGGGGAAGGTGCACAGGGCGCCGTCGCTGATCCGGGCCAGGCCGCGTTCCTCGAGTTCCTGGCACAGCTGTGCCAGATGCGCGTCGTAGGAGCTTTCGCCGGCGATGTGGTCATCGGTAAGGCTGATGCCGAGGGTGGAGTAGATGGCGTTGAAGTAGCGCTTGGACTGGGCGACCAGCCGCTGCCAGACGGCGAAGGTCTCCTGGTCGCCGCCCTGCAGGGCAACGACCCGGAGCCGGGCCCGGGTGGCGAAGCCGTCCTCGTCGGTGGCGGAGGCATCGAACTTGGCCCGGGCAGCCTGGTAGAACGCGCTGGGGTCCTCCACCAGCAGCGCCGCCTCCGGGGAGTCCTCGCCGATCTCCAGCCAGTGTTCGATCAGCATCCCGAACGGGGTGCCCCAGTCACCGATGTGGTTCTGCCGGATCACGGTGTCGCCGAGGGCTTCGAGCGCCTTGACGAGGCTGTCCCCCACCACGGTGGTGCGCAGGTGGCCGACGTGCATCTCCTTGGCGACGTTCGGGGAGGAATAGTCGACGACGACGCGCTGCGGTGTCGGGGCGGGCGCGACGGCCGTGGCCGGGGACGCGGCCTGGACCGACTCTGCATTGAGCAGTTCCTCGATCCAGGTGCCGTCAAAGCTCAGATTGATGAAGCCGGGCCCGGAGATTTCCACACTGGTGCAGATGCCGTCCAGGTTCAGGGCGTCCACGATCCTGGCGGCGGCGTCCCGCGGCGGCACGCCGGCCTTTTTGGCCAGGGCCATGGCGGCGTTGATCTGGATGTCGGCGAACTGGGAGGGCCTGACCACCGGATCCGTCTGCCGGAACTCTTCGCCAAACGCGGTGGCAATTGCAGCCTGGACTCTGGGGACAACCAATTCGGCCGGATTATTCACAGTCCCAAATTATCAGTTCGGCAAAAACCCGACGCTCCCTCACGTCCCGCGGCAAAAACCCGACGCTCCCTCACGTCTCGCCGCCAAAATAAGGGAAGTGAGGGAGCGTGGGAAGGAAACCTGCCAAACGTGAGGGAGCGTGGGAAGGAAACCTGCCAAACGTGAGGGAGCGTGGTGGCAGGAGGCTAGGCGTCGGTGCGGAACACCTGGACCACGGACGGACGCGGGGCGCGCACCTGGCCGGGCTTCGGTGTGGCGCCGGCCGAGACGTAGTCCGGGAAGTACGAGTGCTGTTCGGCGAAGGTGCCTTCCTCACCCGGGTGCTGAACGGCAACGAAGACGGTGCGCTCCTCGTCGTGGATGACCGGGCCGCAGGTCTCGGCGTCGCGCGGGACGGCGAGGAACTGCTCCACCCTGCCGCGTTCGGCACCGTCCAGGGTCACCTTGAAGAGCCCGTCGGCGTAGCCGATGCTGGAGGGCGCGCCGTCGGTGGAGATCCAGAGGTTGCCCACGGAATCGAAGGCCACGTTGTCCGGGCAGGAGATCGGTGAAACCTGGCTGGCAGGGAACCCGGCGAAGTAGGTGGCGGAGTTCTTGGCCGGATCGCCGCAGACCATCAGCAGGTTCCAGCCAAACGTTGTGGAGCTCTGGTCCCCGGTCTCGGTGATTTCGACGATGTGGCCGTCGCGGTTGAGGGTACGGGGGTTGACCTCGGTGGCCCCTTCCTTGCCGGGCTTGCCGCGGTCCGCGTTGTTGGTGCAGACCACGTAGACCTTGCCGGTGTGCGGGCTGGGCTGGACGTCCTCGCAGCGGTCCATCTTGGTGGGGCCCACCTTGTCGGCGGCAAGCCGGGTGTACACCAGCACCTCTTCCACGGACATCCCGGCCACCTTGGACTGGCCGCCCACCACGAGGGGCAGCCAAACACCGGCGCCGTCGAAAGCGCCGTCGGCCGGAAGCTTGCCCGCGCCGTCGAACCCGTCGGCCGAGGAATTGCCGGTGAACTTCGCGACGTACAGGTCGCCTTCCGAGAGCAGCGTGAGGTTGTTCTTGCGGTCCTCCGCCGTCTTTCCGGGCCGGTAGGTGCCGGCCGAGACGAACTTGTACAGGTAATCGAAGCGCTCGTCGTCGCCCATGTAGGCCACCACGTGGCCGGACTTGGCGACGATCACGTTGGCGCCCTCGTGCTTGAAGCGGCCCATCGCGGAGTGCTTGCGGGGCGTGGAGGAGGGATCGAAGGGATCCACTTCCACGATCCAGCCGAAGCGGTTGGCCTCGTTCTGGTATCCGGGGTTGCGGGTGTCGAAGCGCGGGTCATCGAGTTCCCACTGGCGGGCGGTGGGCTTGCTGGTCAGGCCGTAACGCTTGTCGGCGTCGGAGGTTCCGGGCGCGGCGAAGTAGCCGTTGAAGTTTTCCTCGCCGGAGAGGATCGTGCCCCACGGGGTGGTGCCGCCGGAGCAGTTGCCCAGGGTGCCCTGGATGGCCCGGCCGGAGGGATCGGCGGCGGTCTTCAGCAGCGGGGACCCGGCGGCGGGGCCATCGAGCTCGTAGGTGGTGTCGGTCAGGAAGCGGCGGTTCAGCCCGGCGCCCCGGACGTAGCTCCAGGGCTTGTTCTTGTTCGCACGCTCCAACTCGACCACTGTGAGGCCGTGGGCTGCACGGCCGATCGCGCGGGCCTCGGCGGCGTCGAATCCGGCCGGCAGCATGATGGACTCGTTGGTGTATTCGTGGTTGGTGAAGAGCACGGCCCGCCGGTCCTTGGAGCCATCGATCGGCAGGATGTCGGTGTAGTCGTTGTTATAGCCGAACTGGCGGGCCTGCGCCGCCGCGCTCTGGTGATCCAGGTCGAAGGCCGGCGAGTCGTTGAAGAGCGGGTCGCCCCAGCGGATGACCGGCTGCCAGGTGAACCCGGCGGGGACGGTCAGCTTGTCCACGCTGGCGTCCACCGGTGCGATGGCGGTGAACTGCAGCTTGGATTTTCCAAACCCGTCCTTGGCCGCGGCGGCGAGGCCCGGGCCGCCGTCGGCCACTGCCTTATCGGCGGACGTCACGGCGTTGCCGAGGACGACGGCGAGCGCGCCGGCGGCGCCGAAGCCCAGGGCGGCGCGGCGGGACATGGTGGCGGAGGCGATGTCCCGGAAGTAGCTGTTGGTGCTGGTGTTGCAGACCTCGCCCGAGCAGGCGTTGTCGCACTTCAGCGCGCAGGTGACGGGGCTTCGCTTGCCTTTGGTGTGGCCGAGCATGGGGAGCAGGGAAAATTTGCGTCCGGAGGTGACAGACATGGAGAGACCTTCCATGGGGGTGAGTTGCGGTCGCGCCCACCCTTCCAGCCGCCGACTACCGAGAGACTTCTCCCAGGTGAAGTCGAGATGAACGGCACAGCACCGTACTGCGTCTGCCTACCGGTGAACCCCCAAGGGACAGAAGCTAGCTGTCCGTCTCTTCCGGGGCGCTGGCGGCAGCCATCAGCCGCTGGCCAATGCCCTCGAGAAATTCGGCGATGTTCACAATGCTGCCCTCGGAGGATTCCTGGAGAAGGGCCTCGGCCGCTGCGGCGAAGTGGTCGTTGGCCCACTGCATCGCGTCGGTTCCTTCCGGGCTCAGGTGCAACAGCACACTGCGCCGGTCCGTGGGGTTGGGCTTCCGCACCATAAAGCCCTTGGATTCCAGGCGGTCCACCATGGCCGTTACCGAGCCGGTGGTGATGTTCAGGGCCTTACCGAGATCCTTGGGAGTGAGGCCGTCCACCTCGCCTACAAAGGCCATCGCGTTGATGTCGATCGTCCCGATCCCCAGATTCTCGGCCAGCCGGATGCGGAGGGCATAGGTTCCCGTGTCGACCCGCCGCAGGCCTTGCACGATCCGGAGCAGCCCGTCCTTCTGGGCCACCATCTGGCCCTCCGCGCGCTTTGCCGTAGCCAGCGTGTCATCTTGCCGGGGTGCCGAGGTGGTCATCACGAATCTTCCGCTCCAAAGCTATCTTCGGCGGCTAGTTCGCCGCGTCCGCATCCACTTTACTCTCAAACCACTTGCGTCACTGGCTGGCAGCCAGCACCGCGTGGACCCGGCGCAGGCGGTCGAGCCACCAGTCGCGGCGCCCGGCCGCGGCCGCGTATTCCGCCAGCAGCTCCGGATCGGCGGCAACCTCGCGGACCCGGATGGCGCCCTCGTCGGGAACCAGCGGGTCCCGGGTGACATCGGCGGCGAGCAGGGACACGGTACCCAGCCCGCAGGCATACGGCAGTTCGGGCAGCACCGCGGCGAGCGCCAGTCCGGCGCGGATTCCCACGGAGGTGTCCAGCGCCGAGCTGACGACGGCGGGGAGCCCGGCTTGCGCCACGATGTCCAGGGCCCGGCGCACTCCCCCGAGCGGCGCCACTTTCACAACGATCAGATCCGCTGCGCCGGCGCGGGCCACCTTGAGCGGATCGTCCTCCTTGCGCACGCTTTCGTCCGCGGCGATCAGCACCGGGATCGCGGCGGCCCGCAGCCGGCGGCGGACCTCGGCGAGCCCGGCGATGTCCGGCACGGGCTGTTCGGCGTATTCCAGCCCGACGCCGGAGAGCCGGGTCAGCGCCTCGACCGCGGCCGGGACGTCCCAGCCGCCGTTCGCGTCCACCCGGATCGCCGCGTCCGGGAGTGCCTCGCGGACCGCGGCAACCCGTGCGGCGTCGTCATCCAGGCTCTGCCCGGGCTCGGCCACCTTGATCTTGACGGCGTCCACTCGGCCGAAGCGGGCCAGGATCTCCTGGACCCGGTCCGCGGCGACGGCGGGGACCGTGGCGTTGACGGGGATGCTGGTGCGCAGCGGCTCGGGAAAGCCCTGCCAGCCGGCCTCGATCGCGGCGGTGAGCCAGCGGGACGCTTCCGGGTCGCCGTACTCGGGGAAGGGGCAGAATTCGCCCCAGCCGAGCGGGCCGTTCAGCAGCAGGGCTTCGCGCTGGAGGATTCCGCGGAACTTCACCCGCATCGGCAGGCTCACCACGTGGGCGACGTTGAGGAGTTCCTCCAGCGCGGGGAGCTGATCGCGGAGTTCCTCCGGGCGGCTTCCGGGACGGCCCGGCCGCGGTGGAAACGGGTTCGTGTTCATGGTTGTGCCGCGCTCAGCTCTGCCCGACGGTGGCGTCGGTTAGATGCGTCACTTCAGCCATCCAAGGAAACACAAACTGGTCCAGGACAACCAGGGCTCCCGCAAGGATCACCACAGACAGAAGGATCTTCAGCCAAAGAGGCCCGGGAAGTTGCCGAAAAAGCCAAAGGTACACGGCCTAGCCCTTCCCCTGCAGCGCGGCGAGCTGCTTGGCGATGGGCGCCGGAGGCCCTGCGCTGAGCGGCTGCCATGAATCGAAAATGGAGTACGCGATGATGCGCTCTTGGGCGCCGAAGCGCGGATTGCAGCTTGTCATGGTCAAAATCCGTTGCTGCGGCTCTGCGCCGGGCTGAGTCGGCACCGGCGCCAGCACGTCCGTCCGGTTCGGCAGGACAATCTCCTGGTTCCGGAAAACGTACGTGTAGAACCCGTCGGCGGTCTGAACATAGATTTCGTCCCCGGGCACCAGTGTGTGGATGTTGTCGAGCACCGCGCCATGTGTCTGGCGGTGGCCGGCGACGGCAAAGTTCCCCATGGCCCCGGGCATGGCCGTTCCCGCATAGCGGCCCAGGCCGAGCGTGTCCAGGACGTCCTGGCTGGTGCCCTCGATGATCGGCCTGCTGTAGTCGGCTCCGAAGCGGGGAATGTAGATGACCCCGATCGCCTGTCCGTGACCCGGCACTTTGCCGACCGGCACTGCAGGGGCTTCCTTGGTGTCCCCCGGCGCCGTGGCCGCAGGGTCATTCGTTGCAGGTGCCTGGTGTTCCTGCACGAACTGCTTCACGGCAGCCCCCTGAGCCGCATCGGCTTCAACGTTGGTCCACCACAATTGCCAAGCGACGAAGAGCACGGCAATCACGCCGAGCGTGATCAGCAGCTCGCCCACCATCTGGACGGCCAGCAGGGAGCGACGCCGGCGGGTGCGTTTGGTTTCCTGCGCAACTGTGGCGCGGCGGTTCAATACCTTCGTCATGCCCCTCCTGTTGCCTACCGCTGGACGCTGCCGACGAAGCATCGCCCGCTCGGAAGAACGGGCAATACTGACGATTCCACGGCTCCGGACCGGATCTGCGCCATCACACATGCGGTTCCGCTCAACACGCCAACTTCCACGGCGTCGGCGGCCAGCCCGGTGGGTGTGCGGGAGGCAGAAACCTCCACCGCGGCCGGGGCAAACCCCGCCGAGGAAAGGCTCGCGCGGATTTGCTCTCTGCTCGGCTGCGACGACGACGCAAGCAGGGTCTGCAGGGCCGCTTCCACAGCGCGTGGAACGCCGGAGGCAGCAGCAGTTGCGGAACCGGTCGGCGCTGTCCCGGCCGTTTCCCGGGATGGGGCAGACGATGCTTGCCCAGCCGGTGCCGCTGCCTCGCTCGCTGAGCCGGAGGACAGGGTCGGTGAAGGGGCAGCACACGCAGACATACCCATCACCAATGGCAAGACCGCGACAGCCAGCCCCACGCACCAGCCGCCGCGTGGGCGGCGGCACTGGGCGGGGTCGCGGGAAGTCACCGGAACATCCTCCCATACCGGGTCTGGCTCCATGCGACGGACGCGGACGCGGACGCAAGCTGGACGCCGGCAAGGAGTTGTTCGTCGAGGCCGGGCGGGGATGCGTCTGCACGTGTCTGGGCCCTTGATGGGCCGGCGTCGACTGGGGGTGAGTCCCTGGTCCAGGAAACTCGTCTTCGCCGGCCCCGCTCAAGGAGCGTCGTGCCGGGGACAAGCCACACCGGCACTGTCGACTCTATGAATCTTGTTCCTGCCCGGCACGGGTAGCGGGTACTCGGCTTTTGTCCGGGCACTACTCGCCCCGCCGCGCGCCGGGCCCATCAGGTGGCGCGCAGGGTTCTGTGGGAGCCTTAATGGCATGACTTTTCGGCAGGAACGCACCCCATGGGACCCGTCTGCCCGGGTCCCAGAGGCGCAGGTCCCGGAAACGCAGGTCTTAAAGACTCAGGCCCCAGCCACCCGGGCGCCAAGGACGCAGGCCCACAGAACTCGGGATCCGCAGGCGGAGTGGTCCCCTGGCAAGGGCACGGCCGCCTTGTTCGTGCTGGCCACGGTTGCGTGCGTCGCCGCACTGGCCGTCACCTATTTCTTCTTTGTCCGCACCACCACGGGACAGTTCATTGACGAATCCGCCCTCGTGGAAGCGGTGGAGCTCAGCGGGACCGCGGGCAAGGCAGCCACCAAGCTGCTGGACTGGCTGCCGGCGCTCTCTGCGGTGATCGCATCGATCGTGGTCGTATTCGTCACCATCGTGCGGCGGCGCTGGGCGGCGGCCGGGATTGCGATTGCGGCCTGTGTGGGCGCCAACGTGGCCACCCAGATCCTCAAGGACCTGGTGCCGGTCCGGCCGTACCGCGGGATCGAGACGCTTGAACTGAACTCGCTGCCGTCCGGCCACACGACGATGGCCGCCTCTGCCGCGGCGGCCGTGTTCCTTATGGTCTCGCCGCGCTGGCGGCCGCTGGCAGGCTTCCTGGGCGGCAGCTTCGCCGTCGCCACCGGGGTGTCCACGCTGATCAACCAGTGGCACCGTCCGGCCGACGTCGTCGCGGCGTTCCTCGTGGTGGGGGCCTTTATGCTCCCGGCCGGCTGGCTGATCATCCGTACCGGCCGGAGCTGGAACGTCTGGGACGGCTACAACGGACACTGGGCGTCAGCCAGGTTGTGGGTGGTGCTTCCCGTCCTCACCGGTCTTGCCGCGGCCGGCGTGGCGGCCTATGCCTTGCTGAGCATCGGCCCGGGCGGCCAGGAGATCAGCACCACCAGCTACTTCTGGGCCGGGACTTCACTGATCGTCATCACGGGCTACCTCGCCACCGTGGCCGGTGTCTGCCTGTTCGGTCATGCTGCACGACGCCGGCGCGGGCCGGGCAGCGGTCAGTAGTTCCGGCGGTGTTTGAGCCGGGGAATGGTGACGGCGAAGACCGCGGCGGCCGCGAAGCCAATCACGCCGGTGGCGGCCACCCCGGCCCCGAGCGAGGCCACGGCGGTCACCCCGGAGAGGAGCACCGGCCCTCCGGTGGCGCCGGCGTCGGCCATGAACCGCCAGATGCCCAGGAACTGGCCGCGGCCGTTGTCGGGTGAGAAGTCGGCCCCCAAGGTCATGTTCAGGCCCGAACTAATGCCATTACCGAACCCGATCAGAAGCGCCGCGAGAAGCAGGCCTGCGAAGCCGGTGCTGAGCGGGATCAGCAGCATGGCGGTGCCCATGATGAGGGTCGACGGAATGGCCACCCATTGCCGGCCCTTGCGGTCCATCAGCTTGCCGGCCGGATAAAAGACCAGCATGTCGATGGCGCCGGACAGCCCGTAGATCAGGGATGCCTGCGTGGCATCCATCCCGAGGTGCTCGGCCCACAGCGGGATCACCACCTGCCGGGACGCACGCAGCGCGCTGAGCAGCAGCACCCCCATGCCGACGCTCAGGAAAACCCCGGCGTGGGACACGGCGACGCTGCGCAGCGTCGCCTGCCGGACGGGGACGCCGTCGTCCGCCGCAGGCGCGGCCACGAGGTCCGGGATGGTCACCGACAAGACGGCGGCCGCGGCCATGGCCACGACGCCCACCCAGTAGGCGCCGGTGATTCCGGCGAACTGCATCACGGCAGCGCCGATGAAGGGGCCGATGAAGATCCCGATCCGGTTAACGCCGCCAAGCGTGGACAGGGCCCGTGCCCGGAGGATCACGGGTACCGCCTCGGTCAGGTATTTCTGCCGGGCCAGGCTGAAGACGCTCGCTGCCATGCCGACGACCACCATGGCCGCCGCGAGCAGCCAGAGCCCGTCGGGCATCAGTGGTGCCAGCGCCGCGGCGGCGAGGGCGACGGCGCTGGCCGCCGCTGCCCCGACGATGGCCCAGCGTTCGCCGAACTTCAGGGTGATGAGCGAGGCGGGGAGGTTGAAGAACCAGGAGCCCAGACCGATCAGGGTGACCACCAGCGCGGCGACGGCCACCGAGGCGCCGAGGTCGCGGGCGGACAGTGCCACCACGGGCAGGATGGCGCCCTCGCCGATGCTGAACAGCAGGGCCGGGCCGAAGGCGGGGACGGCGATGCTGCGGAGGCTGAAGGGTGCGGTCTGTGTGGTGGTCATCCCCTTCATCCTAGGGCGGCCTCCGCGCCCGGGAGCTCAGGCGTCGAAGTGCGTGTGGACTTCCCCGCTGGTGAGATTCCGCAGGACGTCTGCCGCGACGTCGCGGAGCTTCTGGTTCCGGTTGCTGGACACCCGGGTGAGAATGCCCATGGCCTCGTCCTGGGAGCAGCGGTTCTGGGCCATAATAACGCCGCAGGCCAGGTCGATGGACGTGCGGTGCTCCATGGCGGCCTGCAGGTCCTCCGCCCGGGACTGCGCGGTGCCGATCCGGACGGCCAGGCGAAGGGCCCGGCCAGCGAGGTCGGCAAAACCGGAGGCCTCGGCGATGATTGCCTCGGTGAAAATCCCCGTGTCAGAGCCGAAGAAGTTGAGGGCGGCGGCCGCGTCCTCGCCGATTTCCAGCGGCACGCCGAGGGTGCTGCGGCAGCCATGGGCCGCGAGCTGCAGCTGGTACTCCGGCCAGCGCGGATCGGTATCGACGTCAGCCAGCACCACCACCGACTTGGTCCGCAGTGCCGCGATGCACGGGCCGTCGCCGAGGGTTTGCTCGATGCGGTCCAGGATGACGGCCCGGGGGCTGCTCCCGGCCACCGTCATGGTCTTCTTCTTGCGCTGCAGCGTCACGCCGCATTCGATCTCCGCGCCGGCGGCCTGGCTGAGTGTGGCGGCCGAGAATTCAGCCAGGCGGCCCAGGAAGTCCTCGACGTTCTCGGTTCCCATCAGGAGGTCCTGCAGTTGCAGGGCGGCTTCGTCCCCGGCGTTGTTGGTCATGCCTAAATCTAAGTCGGTCACCGGCGCGAAACAACTTGACTGCCGCACGGTAGCATGAAGCCTTGCGAAGGCCCCGGGTGATGCTTCATGGCCTCTCTAGTGTCGGCGGAGGTCTCATGACGGAACAGGTGTGGCGCGTCAGTGAAGACGTCGCCTGCGTCCAAAGTGCCGACGGCGATCGCGTCGCCGTCCTGCACCTTGAGCAACAGGTCCCGGTCATCCTGGTTGGGACGGCTGCCTCTGTGTGGAACGGGCTGGATGGGACCAGAACCGAGGCGGAGCTCATCGAGTTGCTTGCCCGCGACTACGCCATAGAGGCCGGCGCGATCGCGGATGACGTAGTCGGGTTGATCCGCAGCTTGAGCAACGCCGGCATGATCACGTCTTCTTCTCGAAACGCAGGTCCCAGCTGATGGACAGCGCAGAGACCCTGCATCAGGATGAAGCCGTCCGCCTGGCCACCGCCCTCGTGGACCACGTGGCCCAATCGGCCGGTCTTCCGGTGCTGTTCATCAAGGGTCCTGCCGCCACCATGATGGGACTCCGCGCGCACCATGTTTCCGCGGATGTGGATGTCCTGGTCCGCCCGGAAGACCTGGACAGAATGGTGGACCTCCTAGGCGGACGCGGCTGGCTCGAAAGGCCAACCGGCGTGACAGTCGTTCGCCGGTACTCGCACTCCCGCACTCTGTACCATCCGCAGTGGAACTGCGATATCGACGTGCATAACAGGTTTCCCGGGATGGAGGCCTCCCCCGGCAAAGCCTTCGACGCGCTCTGGCGCGACAGGCAATACCTGGTCATGGCGGCCAGGCCGGTGCCCGTTCCTTCCATTCCTGCGGCGGCGATCTTTCAGGCTCTGCACAGCCTGCGGGCCATGGATGAACCCCGTCATCAGCGCGAGTACTCCGACCTGCTGCAGCGGCTGGACGTCGCCATGCACCAGGACTTGGTAGATCTCAGTGTGGAGCTCCAGGCGACGGCGGCGCTGAAGCCGCTCCTGGACGACTTGGGCATTGAGGATCTGACGGTCCGGAAAGGTTCTGTCAGCGAGGAGTGGCGCCACCGTACTGCCGTACAGGGTACGGGCACGGCCTATTTGGTTTCGCTCATCGAAAGCCCTTGGCGAGTTAAGCCGCTGGTGCTGGCCCGCACGGTCTTTCCCTCACGGCAAACACTGCGGGAGCGAGACCTTCATCTGGACGACTCCGTAGCCGGGCTTCTCCGGGCCCACGTTGCGCGCTGGCGCCGCGGACTAGCTGGCCTTCCGGCAGCAGCCCGGAAGATCAGGGCTACACGCCGCCGGTAGCGGTCCCCCTAGGCATAGCCGTCCACAATGGCGGCGGCAATCTCCCGGTACGCGCGGCGCGTTTCCGGGCGGAGCACGTCCAAGGTGACCAGGTCGCCGTCGGCCACTCCACGGTCGTGCGGGACCGCGATCAGCTGGCGGCAGATGCCAGACAAGTGCTCCTCGATCGCGTCCTTGTCCACCCGCGTGGAGACCTCGTCCTTGTCCGTGATGACGACGATCGCGTTGCGGGCCAGGTCCTCGTAGCCGTGGCTGGCCAGCCAGTGCAGGGTGCTGCGGGCCCGTTTGGCGCCGCTGACGGCGTAGCCGGCCGCGATGATCAGGTTGTCCGCCGACTGCAGGATGCCGCTCATGGCGTTGTGCGTAACACCTGTGCCGCAGTCGATCAGCGCCACGGAGTAGTACGCGGAAATGAGCTTGCGGATCCGCAGGTATTCCTCGGCCGTCAGGGAATCCGATACCTCGGGGTCCTGTTCACCGGCAATGAGGTGGAGCCTGCCGGCATGGTGCATGTAGCGGGCCAGGGCCGTGAGGGAATCGACGGACTCGATGTTCTTGAGCAGGTCCGTGATGGTGCGCGGGCTCTGCTGCTGGTAGATGCCCTCGCCGAGGGCGCGTTCGACGAGGTCGCCGGAATCGGGGTTGGCGTCGATCGCGCAGGGGGGATCGCCCCGGAACTCGGCCAGGGTCAGTCCGACGCCAACTGTGGTGGAGGTCTTGCCGATGCCGCCCTTCAGGCTTAGGACGGCCGTGTTGTAGCTGCCCTGGAGCTGGCGCGAGATGCGCCGGGCCAGCTCGTCCTCTTCACGCTGACTGGCGCTCGGGCCCAGGTTCAGCCCGCCGCCGGTCAGCTTGTAGAGGGCGCCGCGGAACCCGCCGACGGGCCGGGGCTTCTGCTCGCGGACGAAGAGGCCGGGGGAACTGATGAAGTCAGGCACCGGGGAGTCGGCCAGGGCCGCGGACCGCGTGGCCGAACGCGTGGAGCGGGCCGGCTGCGCGGGCACGGCCGGAGTTGTTCCGGGGGTCTCGGGCAACGCCGCCGGCGCTGCGCCTGCGGGGGCACGCGTGGGTGCAGCCGGCGCATCCGCCGCGGCGGCCGCTTCTGCCCATGAACTGCTCGGGGCGGTACGTCCAGATTGGACGTCGGCTTCGTTGGGCGTGATGATCGGCATGGTTCCCGTCCAGGCATCGGAGCCGTCGGCACGGCGGTCACGCCGGCGCCGGAGATCCGGCTGCTCCGAGTCCATCGTGTCGTTGGCAGTTTTGGTGTCCACCGGTTCGGACATATCTATTCCCCTAGGACTCTCAGCGCAGGCCGCTGCGTTGCTTGTTTGAATTGGTCCAAAAAGCAAGTCTAGGCGCAGGCACGGTGGTCACCTGACGAGGACCCGCAGACGCGGCCGTAAAGCGCACCTATCAGCGACGCAGAGCGAGCACCACAACGGCGATCGTTGCTGCCGCCAAGAGCACCAGGCCCACGTAGGCCCACCATTTCGGCCGGTTGCGGTGGGGGTTGATATCGACGTACGGCACTGTCATGACTCCTGGCGCTGAGGAACGGAGGCGGGCGCGTGTCTGCGGCGCCTGAGGCGAAGCACCACGTAGAACACTGCGGAGGGAAACACGAGACTCCCCAGCAAAATGCACAGCGCAAAGACATAGCCGGGCAATGTCACAGGTGAGACCTCCTGAGAGCAGCGACATGACGCGAGCCCCGGGGAACCCCATCCTTGGGCAAGCTGGTCGCTGGCGAGAGCGGGTCCACGGAAAGGGACCCGGAGATGAGGTTACTCACAGGCTACCGGCGTTGTCCATCCGGCGCGCCCTGAGCCGGGCGGCCCTAGCGGTGGGCCCGCGTGTCCTGCAGGCGCTTGATGAACCAGCGCGACTGTTCGGGGCCGTAGGGCAGAATCGGGATGGCCTTGGTTGCGTCGTCCGGGGTTTCCCGGGTGGCCTGGATCGCCTGCCGGACCGCGGTGGTCATGGTGTTGGCCATGGTCTTGACGAACTGGTCCGAGCACGGCTCGCCGTGGCCGGGGACCAGGAATTCGTACCGGTGCCGCAACGCGGAGAGGTGCCGGAGGGCGTCGGCCCAGTCTTCCGGGAATGAGTCCTCGAAGGACGGATGGGAACCCTGTTCGACGAGGTCGCCGGCGAAGAGGGTGCTCGCGGTGCCGACCAGGAGGTCGCCGTCGGTATGGCCGCGGCCCAGATAGAACAAGGTGGCGCTCTGTCCGCCAAGATCCACCAGGACCGGCTGGTCCTTCACRATGGCGTTCGGAACAACCAGCTCGGCGTCGGAGCCCTGACCGGCCGCCATTTCGGGTTCCGCCAAGGCCACAAGCCGGCGCTGCTCGTCGCCGTTCTCCTCAATTTCCGCGGMGCAGTTCTCGTGTGCCCAGAATTCCGTAACGCCCTCACTGGCGAAGACGGCGTTGCCGAAGAAGTGGTCATAGTGGGCGTGCGTGTTGACCACGACGAGCGGCAGCCCGGTCTTTTCCCGCACGGCAGCCAGGATCTCGCGGCCCTGCCGGGGCCCGCCGCCGGTGTCGATCACCATGGCGCGCTCGGTGCCGACCACCAGACCTGTGTTGAGCAGGGAACCTTGAGTTGTCAGTACGTAGTTGTCCGGACCGACCTCGAGCCATCGTGACATTGAATCTCCGTAATTCCGACGCTTTTCCGGCGTTGTTGGTGCGCTGTGTAGGCCTCGATTCTACCGGTGCTGGCTGGCCTGAAGCTGGAGGCCAGCCCCGGTCCGTGCCTGATTTATTAGTCCGTCAGCATGAAGTCCGGATTTTCAATCGGTTCAGCCCGCAGCGGCCTAAGCCGCGGACCACTGCGCTGTTTCGTCGTTTACTATCCAACGCCCGGCCATGATCCGCCCGCTCTTGAGGAGGCGCTCAAAACACTGACGTGTGTCGACACATGACGCCACCTTCATATTTACCTTCGGACGAGGTTTCGAGAAATTGCACCACTACCGTCCATTCGAGTGCTTGCCCAGAGGCGATCGAGGGTAAACCAAGCTGCGGTCTCCACGGCCCAGACGGAAGTACCCACCACGCGCGGACCCGAAGTTGGGGAGCAGGAGGCCGATCGGATCCTAGACGAGGTTTCGCCATCAGCGTCGAACGGAGCTGCCACGGCTTTATTGACGCGAACTTGCGCCCCGCCGTGGCCGTGGTCCGGTTGATTGTTACACATCCGATTAGCGTGCGTTCCCGCAACCGATTTGCCGTCGCCGGCGGTAGTCGGTCCTTTCAATCCACGTTGTAATTGCCAGCCCGGGCGCGTGGGGGCGGCGCTGACGGTCCAGTACGTATCTGCAGCAACGAGAAGAAGGATTTCATCGCGGCGTTGTCCGCGCAAGCACCGAGCCTGCCAAACGATCCTGTGCGCCCATGCTGCCGAAGCGGGGGAACCGGAACTGGGATCCACGATCTGAGCGGGCTGCGGTGCATGCCGGGCGGAGTGACCGCAAAGGTCCGTGGCTTCCCGACACCCGGCGAACGAACCCGCCGCGTTAAACGGATGCCATTGACTTTTGCAATCCTTCGCCCCAGAGAGAATGGTTCCAACTCCGTTCGGCAAATTCGCGTCCTCGCCTCCCCATCTCCTTTCGTAGTTCGCTATCCCTCAATCGTTTCAGTGCGGCGACCCATCCTTCGACATCGCCAGGTTCAACGAAGATTCCGAAGCCGGACGCCTCGATATCCAGCGGAAGAAATGGAGACCGCGTCACGATCATCGGCTTGCCTAGCGCAAGTGCGTCATTGATCTCCGTCAGGCCCGTCAGTCTATTTGGCCGCAGAGCCGGAACGGCCACGATGCTCGAGCGGGCGATGTCACCTATCACCTTGGTTGCCAAGTAGACGCCTGGGGCAGCTGGGTCCCCTGAAGAAAGCCCTGGTCGCACCAGAGTCACGTTTGAGGGTTGCGCAGATATGCGACAGGCCGGATCGTAGACGACGGCCTTGTCGCCTGCTTGCGCAAGGGCTTGGACCAAGGTAGGCAAGTCCCTGTTTGACTTACCTGCGCTCACCACTCCCAGTGATTCGTCAACAGGTCGATAAAGGGGACTGTCCAATTCCGGGCCCCATGGGAGAACGACAGACTTCGATTGAATCTGTCTCGGCAGCGATGACCGCACATGCTCCGAGAGGCAAACGAAACCAGCATGGCGCCTGCTGACTGCCTCACTAAACACCCCACCTCGGACTTCGTGATGCACCACAGACACCACTGGGCGCCGTCCCAATAGTGCGAGGGCCCGGGCGCTGCCCTGGTCAGCAGCGTAATGGACATCCGCACTGGAAAGCGCAGCAAATAGCTCTTGGTCGAGCTGGCCAAGAGCGTACTTAGACTGGTTGGACAGCTTGGCCAAGAACCTACGATTGGATGGTTCTTGATACGGCGCCACTGTCACATCATGGCCAGCGGCCGCCAAGCTATCGATACCCCATACGTGTTGTCGCGGAATCCGGCCCTCATCGGCCATCCTCCACATTTTGTCGAGTGGGTAATTGTTGAGGCAGCATATACGCATGCCTTGATTCTAGGGTTAGCGAACGCAAGGCGGGTGCTGGCCCGCGAATCTCCACCGTCATCGCACAGACATATGCATTGCGAAAGCAATCGAATATGATCTGCTGTACGTTTCACGACGTCCCGATCATTCGATCATGACCGACCGCACATCTCGGGACCCATCGCCGCCCGGCTTCGGCGGCCTCAACTCCTTGACGCCGTTTCTGTGGCTGCTCCTCGTCCCGGTGTCATGGCTGACCCGCCGGTTTCGGCACTTCCGTAATCACATGTCCGCGAGCGCCGAGCTCGGGTTCTCAATCGCGTCGGCGACGTAGCGCAGGAAACCGCCGGCCGTGCCGCCGTCGCAGACCCGGTGGTCGAAGGTGAGCGTCAGTTCGGTGACCTTGCGGACCGCGAGTTCGCCGTTGACCACCCAGTTGCCGAGCGCACTTGATGCCACCTTTGCCCTAAGGCAGACGACCCACCCATCACCCTTGACGGCGGCAACGCACGTCTAGCTACACAGGAAAATTCAACTTCGACGGCGGGAGCGCTGCGTGATGGCAAACAGGATTCACTACCGACGAGACACCGCCGCCAACTGGGCGGCAGCAAACCGGTCCTCGCACTCGGGGAGGCCGGCTGGAAATCCGACAGCAAGCGCCGCAAAGGTGGGCGACGGCACCACACCATGGGCCTCACTGCCTTACCAGCATGACGCGACTGCAGCAGCGGCAGGATATGCGGTCAAGCGCGGAAACGGGATGTCCTGCCGGGCGACTCGATCACTCATAACAACGTCACCCTCGCTGGTGAGGGACGCTGTGGCGTCAGGCGTCAGGCTACTTCACCAACGGCAACCAGCGGCTAAATCAGCACTTTGACTCGTCTACCAGACTCCGACCGATCCGGAGTTCGGGTCTCCGGCGCGACCACCGGCAAGCATTCTGGCAACGGTGACACCGGCCGGCTCATTTGCAGCCAACCCGGATGTTGCTTTCGTGATGCTCGGAACCAACGACCTGGCCAACTCAACGAACGGCGGCGACTCGGCCATCTGGGCTCGTGCAAATCCTCGACAAGATCGGGTCCGTCGGTATCCCCTGATCGTCGCCACCGTCACCCCGGCTTGAACTCAGCGTCACGACTAATGTGATCGCCAACCACCATACGCTCAACAACCACTGTTAATCGGGCGTCATCTTCTGCGTCTGGTACAGGATAGGGCGGCGGCCAAACGTCCCCGTCTTCGGCGATGACGTGCACCCGAACATCGCAGGGTCTTCCCGAATGGGGCAGTTCCTCGCGGACGTGCTGTACCCCGCCGCCCACTCCTCGCCAATTTGGGCGGCCCAAAGAACATTGCCCCCTCCGGAGCGCTCACAGCGGCACACTCAAACGCAAACGCTACAGCAGAGAACTCCTCACTTCACGAGGTTCGGAGTTCTCGCAGAACTGCCTCGTAATCGGCCGCAAGTACAAAAGGCTCACGATTGGACTGGTGCTGTTCAGGTCGCCCACGTGGCCGCCCCAAGGATCATCAATCACCAATTTGGAGCGTGCATATTTGGCGGACATGTCCAGAAGTCGTTCCCCAAGAGTCATCGGAAATCATACCCAGTCAACGTTGTCACAAATGACCCTAGCCGGGTTGCCCGCGACAAGAGCGCCAGGGGGCACATTCTTGGTCACCACGGAACCGGCAGCGATAACCGCGCCGTCACCGCCTTGGCCCCGATCCAGACCGGTTACCGATCTTGACCGGGACAACGCTCCCGGAGCCGCTGATCTGGTGATAATCGGTGTCAGTGATCAGGACATCCCAGGAGATGGCAAACCCCTCCCCAATGGTCACCCTGTCCTTGCAGGTAATCTCGGCGCGTCGATTGAGGTGCGTGTCATTCCCAATTTCGATAACCGCCTCAGGACTGTCGATGAATAATCGCACGCTCTGATAGAGCGTTACGTGTCGGGCGAGTTTCAGAGTCGCGGCTTCCGGGCGTGCGGGTATCGGGACGTCCCACAGGCGCGTGAATCGCTTGACCATGTAGACGCGCCACGTGAAGCGACCTTGCCGGACGTATTGCAAGACTTGGCCGCCAACGAGATACCCGCTGAGCACGAAGAACACAGCAACGGACTCCTGGGCGAACGAGGTGGCAGGAGTATCACTTTCGCCAGTATGCTTGCGGTCAGGTCTTCGCCGCTGCCCATGGCGGCCATGCTGCGAGTATGCCCCAGCACGACAAGTAGTGCGGCGATGTCAAGACCGACGTTACTTTTCTGCGCGTTCATTCTTTGCCCAATTACAGACACCGAGTCCGCCTCAGTCTATGGGGCTGATGAGACCGCCCCTGTCGGTGCCGGAGTGTTATTTAGAGGAAATCCGGGACCTGAGAATCTTCGCCGCCCTCTTGATCCGATTAGGACTGACGGCCACCCGGGCAGCCAGTGCGGCAGCGTTGCGGGCCTGGATGGCCCTCAACGCGAACGGCGACACCGATGTGGCTCGCCGACTGACATTGAAGTGGTTGGACAGGACTTCGGGGCTGGTTCGGATTCCCTTAACGGCGTTCGCCATATTCTGCCCATGGACCACCTGTACCCACATCGGGTGTGACCGCACCTGCACGATCGGCCCATACTGCTCAATGCGATCGTGGGCGTCGATATGGACTGTCTCAGGCGGTGCATCAGCCTTACGCTTCTCCACGAGTGAGACGAACGGACCCGCGGGGTCTGACCAGCGAAATAACCGCCCGTCCTCCGCTAGTTGCAAACCTGACGGATAGTTGAGGAATTCGAAATCCTGGCGCCGGAATTCCCGTTGGATGCCTTCGATAAAATCCGTCGCTATGGCATCATCGTTGTCCATGCGGGTAGTGATAACCCAGGGCTTGGTGGACCGCTCTGCGACGGCAGTAGCATACTCCCCGATGGACATCGCACCGTCGACCCAAACTGCCTCAAATACTCCAGCAGACAGTCTGTCGATTTCCTCCTGCAGCCACGCGTCGCGCTCGGCATCAAAAAATACAAGCCAGGTGAAGTTGTTGACTGTCTGAGAGGAAACGGAGGCGTGGCAGAAATCCTCAAAGAACGTAAGGCGGTGGCGGAGCCACCCTTCATCGGCCCGGTCTTGGCCCTGCCGGACATTGAAACGAGTCAGCAGAAAGTGGTCGTAATCGGCTACAGAAAGATCCCCAGGAGTCATCCGCCAATCATAAGGGCTCAGTAACCGGTTGGGCGCCTCCACGCCAAAGCGCGCATCTTCCTCCGGAGGGGTGCGGCCGCGTCCTAGCTGGCTATAGGTCGTGTCAAGTGCATGCTCCGGGCATGACAGTGCGCGCCGCATGTTTGGCCGGGCGTTCTGACGTGTCTGTGGGGTGGCGGTTTGGTTGGCTGGCCCGGCGTGATTCCAAGGGCGCCCACGCTGGCTTATGCGACCTCGGCTATTTCACCCGGGTCATCTGGCGTCGTTCGGGCTGCCCAAGGGCGAAGGGCCGGGCGCCAAGCTAGGTGCGGCGTAACGCGGGAAGCGTCCGCCATAGCTGTATCGGCGTCTGGTCCGGCCCTTCGTCGGTTCCAGCGTCTCACCGCCGGCCTGGGTTGTGAAGGGATCCTGCGGGCACCTCCGTGGGTTCCGTGA
>NZ_JBFTZW010000034.1:0-31985 GCF_056406555.1 Arthrobacter sp. P1_B4 | reverse complement strand
GGGTCATAGTGTCCGTGGCCCCCCAGTGCTCGACGACTTTGCCGCCGTCGACGCGGATGATGTCGACGCCGCTGAATTCGACGCTCCGACCGGTGGGCGCGACGCCCATCAGTTCTCCCTGATGCGTTCCAGTCAGGACCACGTATTGCGCCTCGAGATTTCCATCTACCAGCGCCGGTTCGGTGGTCTTGGCCCTAAGATCCGGGAATGCCGCCCGCATCGTGTTGACGAAGTACCCGACGCCGTCCTTGGCGGGCGATTGTCCGGGTAGGGGGTCGTGATCGACGAAGTCATCACTGACCAGTTCATCAATGAGGGCGAGATTTCCGTCCCCAATCACCTCTGTGTAGAACCGCTTGATCAATCCAGTCCCGTCAGCCATTTCCAACTCCTTAAAGTGGATGAGACCGCAGCCCAAGTCTTCCACTCCGGCCATGGCACATCAACGGCTCACGCTCCTGCAGCGCCGGACCTCAGGCCCGCCGCTCCCGCCACCGCAGCGACACTACAAGCACCACCGCGCCGAGCCCCAACATCACGAACACCATCAGCCCCCAGTTCGCCTGCGTCACGCCGCTGCCATAGAAGATGCCGATCAGCACGGTCGCCGTGATCGCGCCGAGGTAGCGGCAGGTCTGGAAGATCCCGGCGGCCACTCCGCGCTCTTCCGGCCGGGTGGACACGTACATGCCCTGGCTCGAGGAAATGGCGACCACGCAATACGGCACACCCAGCAGGGCGGTCAGCGCGAGCACCAGCGGGACGGCGAGGGAGGCCGTCAGCAGCCACATCGCCGCAGACGCGACGAGGAGCAGCACCACGCCGGCGATCAGCACCCGCCGCACGCCGAACCGGTCGATCGCGCGGACCGCGAACGGCGTCCCGACCACCGAGATCGCCGCGAGCGGCAGCATCAGCAGGCCCACGACGCCGGGATTGTAGCCGCCCGCGGTCTGCAGCAGCTGCGGCAGCCCGAAGAACGCAAAGTAGTAGACGCCGTTGAACAGCGCAAAACCCAGGTAGACCAGCAGCAGCGGCCGGTTGCGGCCCAGCAGCCGCAGGTCAAGGAAGGGCGGGCTGAACCGCAGCTCCCGCCACGCGAACAGCGCCGCGAGGACCAGCCCGCCGCCCAGCAGCCACCACCGGTAGTCGGGCAGCACATTCAGCATCGCCATCATCACCAGCACCAGGGCACCGACGAAGGCTCCAATCCCGGGCAGGTCCGAGTCGCGCACCAGTTCCGACACCCGGCCGCGTTCCCGGGCACGGTCGGCCGGGGCAAAGCGCCGGACTACAAGGATCGCCAGCAGCGAGAGCGGGACGTTGATCAGGAACAGCGCCTGCCAGCCCACCAGGCTCACCAGCAGGCCACCCACCACGGGCCCGACGGCGGCCGCCGAGGTGTTCGCCATCTGGATCCGGCCCAGCGGCCGGGTGGACTTCACGTTCGCCTCCCGCGCCAGCGCGGCGACCATGACGACGGCGCTCGGGTACGCCGTCGCGGTGCCGAGGGCCATGAAGGCGCGAGCCACGCACAGCAGCGCAAAGTTCGGCGCAAAAGGCGCGAGCGCACAGGTCACTGCCACCAGGGCCATGCCCAGCAGGAACAGCCGCCGCGGGCCGAAGCGGTCCGCCAGCCGTCCCATCAGCGGCTGGCCGGCCGCGGAGGTGAGGTAGAACGCCGTGATCACCCAGGTGACCGTGGCGACGTCGAGCCCGAAGTCCTCGCGCAGCACCACCAGGGCGACGGCGATCATCGACGAATTCAACGGGTTCAGCGACGTGCCGAGGCTGAGGCCGGCGACGGCCAGGCCTGCACGGGGAGAGTTGCTCACGGCAACAGTCTGTCTTACGACGCCGGCCGAAATCGAACCGGACGACGCATGCCGCCGTCGTCGTCGCTCTGGCGTCAACCCTCCCCTGCCTAGCCGTTGTTCGCCGCGCTGGCCGCCGAGGTGATGAATGAAGTCACCATGCTGAGGACTGGGCCGGCGGGAACCAGGGTCTGGCCGTGGTTGCGGCCGGGCAGGGCCTGGAACCGTGCCCTGGGCATGAGCTGGGCCGCCCGTTCCGAGTCCGCATACCGAAGCGGGTCGTCCGTGCCGGCGAGCAGCAAGGTGGGCGTGTCCATGGTCCGTAGGACCGGCTCCGGAATTCCGGGTTCGTTCTCACTCCGCCGGAAGTAGGCGCGCAGGGCCGCGGGGTCGTTGGCCAGAAGCGCGGCGGCCGTCTGCGGATCGAGGTCACGGCCCGTGGCGATACGCCATTGGCGCAGAAATTCCAGCATGCCGCCACGGTCCAGGGCCTGGTCATATCCGGGGAAGAAGATCGATTCGATTTGCCCGGCCGGGGAGCGGTACGTGCCGCCCGCAGCCGTAAATGTCTTGACGCGCTCGGGACTGCTGGCCAGCAGTGAGAATCCGATTCTCGAGCCGGCGGAATACCCCATGTAGTGGGCTGCCTGCGCGCCGGCGGCGTCCAGGACTGCCACAACATCCCCGACGAGCAGGTCCATGCTGTACGCGTCTTCGTGCTGCGGCTTGTCGCTGCGGCCGTGTCCCCGCAGATCCAGAGTCACCACGCGAAAGCGCTCCTGCAAGGCCTTCGTGAAGCCCAGTCCCCGCCAAATGGCACGGGACAGCCCTGAACCGTGCACCAGAACGATAGTGGGGCCGGCGCCCTGCTCCTGAAAGGAAATTCGGACGCCATCCACGGCGTTGAAGGCATCACCCATAACGTACTGCTCCTCTCGGAGACCTCTTCGGTCGATGAGGTCGGGCGGAAGTCCTGCCGGATAAGGTGTTTCCTTGCCCGCGCCGCAGCCGAGATCTATGGCGCGGCGGCCGTTCCCCGGAGAGGCCAGGGCCTACCGCCGCGCCGTCAACCTTGAATGTCACAGCACCTTTGAGAGGAACGCCTTGGTCCGGTCGTGTTGCGGGTCGCTCAGGATCTGGCGGGGAGCCCCGGCCTCCACCACCACGCCGTCGTCCATGAAGACCAGGGTGTCCGCCACCTCGCGGGCGAACCCCATCTCGTGGGTCACCACAATCATGGTCATGCCGCTCTTGGCCAGTCCCTTCATGACATCGAGCACCTCGCCCACCAACTCCGGGTCCAAAGCACTGGTCGGTTCGTCGAAGAGCATCAGTTTGGGGTCCATGGCCAAGGCACGGGCAATGGCCACCCGCTGCTGCTGGCCGCCAGAGAGGTGCGCCGGGTAGGCGTCGCCCTTGTCCCCCAGCCCCACGCGCTCCAGCAGTTCTATGGCCCGTGCCGTGGCAGCGGCCTTGGAAATCTTCTTCACCCGCATGGGAGCCAGGATGATGTTCTCCACTGCGGTCAGGTGCGGGAACAGGTTGAACCGCTGGAAGACCATTCCGATTTCCTGGCGCTGGAAAGCAGCTTCCTTGAGCTTGAGTTCGTAGAGCTTCTCGCCTTTTTGGCGGTAGCCAACCAGCTGTCCGTCGACCGAAAGCCGGCCGCCGTCAACCACCTCCAAGTGGTTGATACAGCGCAGGAACGTCGACTTGCCCGAACCGCTGGGCCCCACGATGCAGAGAACCTCCCCGGGGTCGACCTCCAGGCTGATCCCACGCAGGACCCTGTTGGATCCGAAATTCTTGGAAACCTTCTCCGCAAGAACCATTGGCACGCCGGTCATCCCTTACCTCCAAAATCTGTCCCGAGCGGTGCACCCGGCGCGCCAGGTCCGGCCGTCGGTGCCGGCGCGGACCCCGCGGGTTCCTTGCCCATCTTGACCCGCCCGGTTCCGCGCGAGAACCGCTTTTCAATGAAGTGCTGCCCGACCATCAGGATCGACGTGAAAAGCAGATACCAAAGGGAAGCCACAATCAGCAGCGGCACGGGTGTGAACGTCACGGCTGATATGCCGCGGGACACCCCGTACAGGTCAATGCTCAAGGGGATCGCTGCCACCAGGGAGGTGGTCTTGAGCATCGAAATCACTTCGTTGCCGGTAGGCGGAATGATGATTTTCATGGCCTGCGGAACCACGACATACCGCATGGTCTGGCCCCAGGACATGGCCAGGGCCGTGGAAGCCTCCGCCTGGCCCTCGTCCACGGACAGCAGGCCGGCACGCACGATTTCAGACATGTAGGCGGCCTCGTTCAGGGCCAGCCCGATCACGGCGGTAATGAACAGGTTCGTGAAGATCTCGTTCGGGACGGTGACCCACGGCGTCGTGAACGGAATCCCCAGCGTGAACACCGGGTAGATCAGGGCCACGATGCCCCAGAACACCAACTGCACGTAGACAGGGGTTCCGCGGAAGATCCAGATGTACAGCCAGGCGATGCTCTTGAGCACCGGATTTGGTGAGAGCCGCATGATGGCCAGAAGCAGCCCGATGACGATCGCGCCGATCATCGAGTAGATGGTCAGCCACAACGTTACCCACGCGGCCTGGCTGATCCGGCGGTCAAAAATGTACTTGCCCACATCCGGCCAGCCATAGTCCGCGCGCTGGGCGGCGTCCAGGACAAATACCGCCAACCCGAGCAAAAGAACCACGGCAATCACGATCCGCCACGGGTGCCGCAGCGGGATCGCCACGATCGCCTCCGCCGGCGAGTTGTCCGTGTCCTGCCCGCTCCGGTCCCGGTGCTTCCTGTCAGGCTCCGACTCAATCATCCTGTCGGATTCCGGCTCGCTCATTTGCTATCACCCTTTGGCTGCCACGTTGAGAGTTGCTGTCTTGACGCCACCGGATTCGACGCCCCACTTGGACAGGATCTTGTTGTACGTGCCGTCGTCGATCAGAGCCTGCAGCGCCTTCTGCAGGACCGGGGTAAATTCGCTGCCCTTGGCCACGGGCATCCCGTACGGCGCCACTTCAAAGGCGTCGCCGGCGGTCTGCAGCTTGTCCTTGGTCTTGGAGATCGCATACAGAGTCACAGGCGAATCGGCGCTCATCGCGTCGACCTGTCCCACCACGAGGGCGTTGGTTGCCTGGTCCTGCGCGTCGTACTTGAAAATGGTGATCGCCGGCTTGCCTGCATCCGTGCAGGCCTTCGACTTGGCAGGCACCTCATGCGTGTCCTCATAGGTGGTGGCCTGGACGGCGACCTTGAGCCCGCACGCGTTGTTCGGGTCCACATTCTTGCCCTTGGGCGACGCCCACTGGATGCCGGCCGAGTAGTAGTTCACGAAATCCACCTGCTTTTCGCGTTCCAGCGTGTCGGAGAACGACGACATTCCCATGTCATCCTTCCCTGCCTTCACTGCCGGCAGAATGTTATCGAAGGTGCCGATGTCGAAGTTGACCTTCAACCCCATAACCTTGCCCAGGGCATTGGTGAGGTCCACGGACCAGCCTGCCGGTTCGCCGTTATCGTCCTTGAACTCGTTGGGCGGGTAGTTGTTGGCCATGCCGACGTTGAGCACGCCGGAGCTCTTCATTTTTTCCGGGAGCGAGGCGGCAATGGAATCATTCTTTTGCACGTCGATGGCGTCAGCGGTACCGGATGCCGAGCCGGTGGCGGCGGGTTCGCTGTTGTTGACACAGCCCGAGAGCGAGAGCGCCGTGGCTATGGTGAGAACGGGAAGAAGGTATCGGGTGCGCATGGCTTCCTTAGCTGTTCAGGGATTCTCTAGGCTCCCGCAACGCTGCGGGAGGGCATTGCATGACTGCTTATTCAAAACTCATGAATTCGTGTTTTCCGACGCTCTTGTCTCCAGAAGTTCTCCGGAATGACGAACATCCCGAAGAATTTCCCCGCCCCGGGCCTTCAACTCGGAAATGCTGGAGACGCCCACTAACGTCATCGTACGCCGCAATTCATCCCCGAAGATGTCGATGATGCGTCCGACGCCCGGTGAGCCGGCCGCCACCAATCCGTACAGGTAGGCGCGGCCGATCGAACAGGCATCGGCCCCCAGCGCCAGCGCCTTGAGGATGTCGCTCCCCCGGCGGATGCCGGAGTCCACGTAGATCTCGATCGAATCGCCCACCCGTTGCCGCGATTCCTGCAGGACGTCCATGGGGCTCAGCATGTGATCGAGCTGGCGGCCGCCATGATTACTCAACTGGACGGCGTCCAGGCCAATCCGGGAGGCCTTCGCGACGTCGGCCGGGTTGACGCAGCCCTTGAGCACGATTTTGCCGTGCCAGGCCTGCCGCAGGGCCTCAAGTTCCTTCCAGCCGCTGCTGGCATCCGAGTGGCCCAGGATGTGCTGCCACATGGTCGGGGTCACCACGGAGGATGCGGCGGGGCTCTGCGGATCCAGGTTCGGGAAGCTGATGCCGTCCGACTTCAAAAAGTTGATCCACCACGAAGGGCGCCGGGCGATGTCCGCGATGGTTGACAGCGTGAGCGCGGGAGGGGCGGTGAATCCATTGTGGAGGTCCCGTTCCCTGGAGCCCAGCGCCCGCGTGTCGACGCCGACAATCAAGGTGTTGAATCCGGCTGCCTTGCAGCGGGCCAGTTTGTTCTTCATCGCCTGGGCGTCCGAGGTGAGGCCAAAGTTGAACCAGCGGTCGAGGGACGGGTGCTGTTCTGCGATGGTTTCCATGGGCACGGTGCTCAGCCCGGCCAACCCATAGGGGATGCGGGCCCGGTCCGCGGCGGCCGCGACGGCCAGTTCGCCCTCGGGATGGAACAGCCGGGTCGCCCCGGTGGGGGTCAAGGTCAGCGGCAGCGCGCTTTCTTTTCCGAGCAGGGTCGTCGTCGTATCGGGTCCGGACACCGGGCCCCAGCTGGGCATGAGGGCCCAGGCATCGAAGACGGCCCGGTTGCGGCGCAGCGTCACTTCGTCTTCGGATCCGCCGTCGAGATAGTCGAAAATCCCGGCCGGCAAGACCTTGCGCGCCGATTTCCGGAATTCCTCGACGTTGTAGGCGCCCGCCAGCACACGCCGTTGGCGGGACAAGACGGGAGCTTTCACCTGGACGAGTTGCCTGGCTTCGCTGATTTTCAATGACGGCCTTCCGTTGAACTGTCCTGCGTTATGGTTCAGCGTAGGAAATGAAGCTCCGCATCACCATGGAGTTATCGACAAATTGAGGGGCCAATCATTAGTAGCGAATACCAAACAGCTTCTTGGGTGTCCCGGTGACGGCACCGGAGGTGGATACGCATGCGCTGCCTACGCTGGCCGACGTCGTCCGCTCGGCGGGCTCGGAAATCCTCAGCCTCGTGGAAATGCCGTCAGATGACCGGCAGATTGTCGCCGGCTCGGTTCTCTACGACTCGACGGCGCGGCCCGCCAAGTTCCCGGGTGCCGTTGCCCTGGCCATTGGTTTGTCCCTTTCCGGGAAGCGTCTGGGCGCGAAAGTGCGGGAACTCAGCGACGCCGGGTACGTGGCGGTCGTCTACAAATCCAACGGCACCTCGGACGAAGTCCTGCGGGCAGCCGCGCGGGACAACGGGATGGCGCTTTTCCGGGCCTCCGACTCGGTGCCCTGGAACCAGCTCGCGGAGATCATGGACGCGGCAGTGGTCCCGCACCGGCAATCGGGACGGACCCTGGTGGACATCCGGCCCGGAGACCTGTTCGACCTCGCCAACACGGTGGCGGCCCAGGCCGGCGGTGCCATCGCGATCGCCGATCCCGAGCAAACAATCCTGGCGTACTCCACCCTCCCGGACCAGCCCATTGACGAGACGCGCCGGAGTTCCATCCTGAGCCTGCAGGTGCCGCATTCGGTGGAAACGGACAACGATTACCGCCGTGTCCATGCCGCCGCCGATGCGCTGGACGTGGCCACGCAGGATCCCTCGCTCCGGCGCACCGCCATCGCGATCCGGGCCGGCGACTCCGTTCTGGGCTCGCTCTGGCTCCTTGAACTGGCGGACCACCACAACGAGGACGCCAACCGGATCCTGCGCGAAGCGGCCAACGTGGCCGCGCTCCACATCCTGCACAAACGGACCACTTACGTCTCGAACCTGACCCGCCAGATCGATCTGGTCCAGCCGCTGCTGTTCGATCCGAAACGCGCCGAACTGGCCGCCATCAGGCTCGGGATCTCGGCGCCGTCGATCCGGGTCGCGGCTCTGGGCGTCTGGCCGTCCGAGGCCATCGCGGCCGAAACGCTGCAGTCCCGCCTCCGGCTCTTCGACACCATCCGGACTGCCTGCGCCATCCGGCTGCCCTCGGCCGTCTGCGGGCTCTCGGACAACATCGTTTACATCGTCCTGCCCCAGACCACCGAAACCTCACGGCACTTCCAGCGCACCGCGCTTCTGAAAATTGTGCAGAATGCGCGCCGGCTGCTCGCACGCCCGGTCCTGGCCGCGCTCGGCGCCGCGGCGACGATTGACCGGCTCGAGGACTCCAGGGTCAACGCGGAACTGGTCCTGTCCGAACTTGTGCGCAACGTCGCGGAAGGGCGCATCGCCGCCGATTCCGATGACATCGTGGCCGACGACGACTCCCTGGGCTCGCGTCTGCTTCTGCGCCAGTTCGTCTCGGCCCTGACGGCCGCTGGCCAGCTGCCCGGATCGCACGCGCTGAATATCGCGGCGTACGACGAACAGCATAAGAAGTCCTTCGAGGAGACCATCTACGCCTACCTCAGCTGCGGCGGAAACGCGATCGACGCCGCCAAGGCGCTGGACGTGCACGTCAACACGGTGCGGTACCGCCTGTCCCGGGTGGAGCCGCTCTTCGGCATCGACCTCGACGACGCCGAAACGCGCCTCCTCGTGTGGCTGCAGTTGTGGGCACGGCACAACTAGTCGCCGTCATTCACGGGTCAGGCCAGATTTGCCGGGGCTACGATCCCCCGCCGGCGGGGGGAGCGGCGGACGACGGCGCAGACGGCGCAGGCGGTGCAGACACGTGCCGGCCCCACGCCAGCTCGCGGAGCCGGACCAGATCCAGCGCCGGTTGGGCTGGCGGGACGCCTGGACGGTTCCGCGGAACCAGTACCCGAAGTGCGCGGGGTTCGACGGTGCACCGTACCGGCGTGCTCATCAGCAGAGCCTCGCCGTCCACTCCGACGGGGATCTCGGGCACGTCGGCGTCGACCACCACCTCCGCCGCCGCGCGTTGGATCAGGCCGCGCTTCGTGGCACGGCGCAACAGGCCGACCGCTTCCCGCGTGCTGGCGGCGGAAATCGCCACCGCGCCGAGCACGCCGCGGTCCAGCCGGGTTCGCCGGCCCAGGCCGGCGAGGTCGTTGCTGCCGTACGGACCGTTGCTCACCAGCACCGCCTGCGGGCCGTCCACTGTCTCCGCGTCCGCCTGCGCCCGCAGCCGCGCACCCTTATCGCCCCTAATCAGGTCCGGAAGCATCTCCAGCACGGTACCGGCCTTGTCGTCCCGGTACGCAGGGCTCTGCACCACCTCGGCGTACACCCCGAAGGATGCGTTGTTGACGAAGGTGCGGCCGTTGATCTTGCCGAGGTCGACGTGAAGCTCCACCCCGTCCCGGAGGGCATCCAGGCAGCCTGTCGGGTCCTCGCGGTCCAGCCCGAGATCCAGGGCGAAATGGTTGCGCGTGCCGGCGCTGATCACCAGGAACGGAAGGTTGTGCTCGGCCGCAATGCCGGCGACCAGCGCCTGGGTTCCGTCCCCACCGGCGACGCCGAGCAGATCGGCCCCGCGTTCCACGGCCTGCCGGGCCAACGCGTCGACGTCCACCGGTCCCGGTCCCGCAAGAAGCGCCACCTCGGCGCCGAGTTCTTCCGCCTTCCGTTGGAGGTCGAACTTCACCACCTTGCCCCCGCCGGAACGCGGATTCATCACCAGGAAAGCATGCTGCCAAGCAGGGGCGGTGTGCTCGGGCATGGCTTTGCCCTCACCCCTTTCCCGGAGCGCGGCACGGGCACAGACCAAGGCCACGAACGCCAGCGCAATCGAGAGCACCATCTCCAATAGCAGACCCGCCTGGATGTGCAGGACCACCAGCACCAGCGGGGCCAATACCGCGAGCGCCAGCGCACACCAGCGCAGGACACCGCGGCTGATGAGGAACCAGTAGATCGCAGCCACAGTCACTAACACGGCGCCGGCATCGATCATGACCAACGCGATGGTGCCTGCCAATCCCGCAGACACCAAAGGGACAGCCACCGCCAAGAGAATCGCGGCGTAGGCCGCCCTCGCCCACCACCGCCGGGTCTGTGGGACCTCGTCGAAAGGGATGACAGTCATGTCCTGCTCCTTGCGGTAATCCGGCCCCTGGAGTGGCTTCGACCGGTCTCGCCGCCTGCGGCTGGGCCGTCAGGTCTTGATTTTCGCCACGGTCATGAGGATCGCCGAGTCTTCCTCGGCCTCCAGGCTGTGCAGCCCGTCGGGCACGATCAGCAGATCACCGGTCTTGCCCTGCCACGATTCGTTGCCGGCCCGCAGGCGCACGCAGCCGCGGAGCACAAACACGGTCGCCTCGCCGGGGTTCTGGTGCTCGCTCAGCTGCGTCCCCGCCCTGAACGCCATGACGGTTTGCCGCAGGACTTTCTCATGCCCGCCAAACGCAGTGTCCGCGGCCCGTCCGCTGGGTGCCGCGACCGCTGCAGCCAGCTGCTGCCGGGCAAGGGCATCGAGCGATATCTTCTGCATGGGGCCACCCTACTCAGAAACCGGGCCCCTGCCGAGGGTCCTTCGCCCCGGACCGGCCACGATACCGGCACCGGAAAGCTGCAGCCCTAGTAGGCCACGTCGAATCCGCCGAACTCCCCCGTCGCGGCCGAGACTGATTCTTCGACGTCCTCCACCCGGCCGGGCGCCTCCGGCGAGCGCAGCCAGCGCCGTAGCTCCAGCACAACGGACTGCGGCCCCTCGGCCACGATGCCCACGGAGCCGTCGGTGTTGTTCCGGACCGTGCCGCTGAGCCCCAGTTCCTCGGCCTTCCGGACCGTCCAGTAGCGGAAGCCGACCGCCTGGACCACACCGGACACCCGCGCGTTCAGCCGCACGGGCTCGCCGGAATCCGCCGGAAACTGCACAGGATGTTTGCCAGCCACGTTCCCAATGTAGCGCCCATCCGGGCGCCCGGTTTCGTCACGCAGGGTTGGGTTAGGCCGGCCCAGTCTCATCCGCCAGACACCAAGGGACCTTTGCCTCTTTCCCGGGGACGCCGTCCACGAAAGGGTGGCTACCGGCACTGCAGCGATTTGTCGAAGACCCGGCAACAGCACAAAGAAGTGCTCTTACCCTCCACCGGCGGTCACCACCGCTAGACAAGGACAAGACAATGGCTGGACAGTTCGAAATCTTCACCGACGCGGAATCCAATGTACGGTTCCGGCTTCTCGCCGCCGACGGGACCGTGTTGGCGATTTCCACAGCATTCGACGACAAGCGCCAGGCGGCGGACGGCATCATGGCTGTGCGCGAGTGCGCCGGCACCGGGCTGATCCGGGAGGTCAGCAGCAACCCGTGGACCGGGCAGCGCGGCGGCAGGAATGCCTCGCCGACACCTGCGGTCCGCGAACACCGTCACCGCCACCGGCACCTGCCCGCTGTCTAACGCAGCGTCGTCTAACCCAGCTACTTCGCCGGTTCCGTCACGCTGCCCGTGGCCGCGCCGTTGCCCGCCGGACGCAGCGACGTGATCATCCTCCGGACGTCCTGGTACTCCGCAGTGCTGGCGTAGAGCTTCGCCTTCTCCAGGTACGGCAGCCCTGGGTCCCCCGGCGTGGTGTTTTTCCCGGGGTCGTACGCCTGCCCGAACAGTGCGCCGCTGGGCGGCCAGAGGAAGAGCTGGAACATCGGACACGACGTAGGCCCGGTCTCCTCTGGCATCATGGTGATGCCATACGACGCGTAGGTGGGCGGCGAAGCCTCCGCTGCACTGAAGTCACCCCGGGCCTCGAAGACGTAGCGCGGCGGGCTCTGGTCCGCCGCACCCGGTTCCGCGAGCGCCTGCATCGGCTGAGAGTCGATGAGCAGGTAGGGCTGTTGATCGCCGCATTCGGCGCCCGTGACGATGTTCGTGCGCAGCGCGGCCATCTGCTTCCCGGCGGCGTTCACGACGTCCACGAACTCACCGCCCAGCGGCGCCTCCCCCGCAGGGTCCCGGATCTCCCACGCGGCCGGGTAGTCGAAACTCAGCGTCCTGTCCGACGTCGTGAACGTCTTCCAGCCGGACGACGACGGCGGGAGGTCCGACGTCGTCGGGGTTGCCGCCGCGGTGCTCCCCGGAGCCGTTCCCGATGCTGTGTCCGTGGCTGACTCCGACGGCGTGGTTCCCTGTGTCCCCTGCGAAGGATCTCCCGACTGGGTGCCTCCCGGCTGGGCAGCGCCGGCAGGCGGACCTGCGGACGTTGCCTCACCCGCAGCGCCGGATGTCGCAGGCGGCGCCGCCGGTGACCCGCAGCCGGCCAGCAGCAGGGCCGCGAGCACCAGCGCCGAAACAAATGGTGCCGGATCCGTAGCCGGTGTGAGCCGCCTCGCCATGAGCCCGGGCCGGCCCTACTGCCCCGCCGGACGCAGCGAGGTGATCATCTTCCTGATGTCCTGGTATTCGGAGGTCTCCAGGTAGGCCTCCGGGGTGTCGACAAAGGGCTCGTTGCCCGGGGTGGTGTCGAAGGGGTTATAAACGCCCCCGAACGACGCTCCGCTGGGCGGCCAGGTGAAGAACTGGAAGATCGGGCAGGCATCGGGGCCGGACGGCTTGGGCGCTGAGCTGATGCCGTAAGCCATGACGTTGGCTTTCGTGGGGTCCTTCTCGGCCGGATACAGCCGTAACTCAAAGATGAAGTGCGGCGTGACGCCCTGCTGGGCCAGGGCCGGAACCTGCACCAGATCGAGCACCTGGTAGGGGATCCGCTGCGTGCATTCCGCACCCGGGGCCACGTTGGTCTTTAAGGTGGCCAGCGACTTGCCGCCAGCGTTCAGGACCTCCAGGAACACGCCGCCGGGCGCGGCCTCGGCGCCGCGGTCCTTGACGGTCCACTCGGCGGGGTGATCGAACTCGAGCTTCCCGTCCGGGGTCTTGACGCTCTGCCAATCCGCCGCCGTCGGCGCCGGAGTGCCCGGCGCCGAGGGCGGCTCGGTGGGCGGGGTATCGACGGCGCCGCTGCTGGCCGGCGCGGACGTCAGCGGGGGCACGGTGGGCATCGACGGCGACGTCGGACCCGGGCCCGCGGGCGCACCGCAGGAGCCGAGCAGCGCCGCAACCAAGAAGCCGGCCGACGCTGCCGTGCCGAACGCCGCGAGTCGACGCATGTCACCCTCCCCCTGGGATTCAAGTGGTTCGACCATTCTGGAGCGTCCGTCAGCAAAATCAAGAGGCAAAAGTCCCGGAGTGGCGGGCCGAACTCTGTCCGGGTCCGCGGCCGGACTGCGTCCGGCCCGCGGTCGAACTGCGGTGGACTGCGCTGGCCCGCGCCGGAACCTGCCGAAGACCTGCCGTGCCCGCCGGCTCCTGCCGCGGCGTGAGGAGACCCACGTTGACATCCCGGCGATTTCAGTTGCCCGTGGAAGCTTGCTAGAGCTTAAGTAATGCAAGAGTTCCTCACCCAAGCAATGCCGTTCCTGGCCATGGCCCTCGCCGTGGTTGCCGGGCTCGTCCTGTCCTGGCTGGTGCGCAAGATTGTGCTCCGGCTCAACCGCAGCAAGCCCGAACTGCGCGAGATCTCGCGCGTGGCCCGGCTGCCGTTGCGCTTGTCCCTGTGCCTCATCGCCGTCCGGATCGCGCTCGCCACCAGCGGCGGGACTCTCGAATGGCGCCACGGCCTGGACCATTTGCTGCTGATTGCGCTCATCGGTTCACTGGCCTGGCTGGCCATCGCCATGCTGCTCATCATCGAGGCAATGGTCCTGACCCGGTACCGCGTGGATGTCGCGGACAACCGCCGCGCCCGCCGGCTGCGCACCCAGGTGATCCTGGCCCGGCGGATCGGCGTCGCACTGATCGCCGTGGTGGCCCTGGGCAGCATGATGCTGACGTTCCCCGCGATCCAGGCGCTCGGCGCCGGGCTCCTGGCTTCCGCAGGCGTGATCTCGATTGTCGCGGGCCTCGCCGCGCAGACCTCGCTGGTCAACGTCTTCGCCGGCATCCAGCTCGCCTTCACGGACGCGATCCGGGTGGACGACGTGGTGGTGGTCCAGAAGGAATGGGGCCGGATCGAGGAAATCACCCTGACCTACGTGGTGGTCCACATCTGGGACGACCGCCGGCTGATCCTGCCCTCGACATACTTCACCACCACCCCCTTCGAGAACTGGACCCGGCGGCAGTCCGAGGTCATGGGCACCGTCGAGTTCGACCTCGACTGGCGCGCTCCCGTCGAGGCAATGCGCGGCGAGCTGAAGAAGGTCCTGGCCGATACGCCGCTGTGGGACAAGCGCGTGGGGATCCTGCAGATCACGGACGCCACTGCCGGCTTTGTCCGCGTGCGCATCCTGGTCAGCGCCGCAGACAGCGCCTCCCTGTTCGACCTCCGCTGCCTGATCCGCGAGGAACTGGTGCTGTTCCTGCAGCAGGACCACCCGACGGCGCTCCCCCACGTCCGCCTCGAATCGCTGCCGTCGGCGCTGGCGGCGTCCACTTCCGGCAACGCGTCCGACGTCGTCGTGGGGCCCAAGCGCCCCGGCAAGGCTACTGCTACGGCCGAGCACCACCGGCACCCAGATCCCCACGACTCCCAGCTGTTCACCGGATCCATCGAGGCGATCCAGCGCTCCAAGGCCTTCTCCGGACCGGGCGAGGACGTCTTCGAGGACCGCGACAACGCCATCGCCTCGCAGAACTAGCCGGGGACGGGCGGCTACGCCTGGACAGC
This sequence comes from Arthrobacter sp. P1_B4, assembly GCF_056406555.1. Taxonomy (NCBI): domain Bacteria; kingdom Bacillati; phylum Actinomycetota; class Actinomycetes; order Micrococcales; family Micrococcaceae; genus Arthrobacter; species Arthrobacter sp. P1_B4. The sequence goes on along the minus strand of NZ_JBFTZW010000034.1, from coordinate 17,289 downwards.
ACGACAGCACAGCCGGACCGGGCAGGTCTTCCCAGCCCCCGCCAACTGATCAATAATCAGACGTTGGCGGGTCAGCAACGCGCTGCCCCCTTGTCTGCCGGACCAGCTGAGGAGTCCCCATGACGGTCGAAGAAGCCCCCGCGGAAACACCCAAGGCGGCTGCCGGCGACTGGTTCCAGCGCGCCGTCGTCTATCAGATCTATCCGCGCAGCTTTGCCGACTCCAACGGCGACGGCATCGGCGACCTCCGCGGCATCATCGGCAGGCTGGACTACCTCCAGCGGCTCGGGGTCGACGTCGTCTGGCTCTCCCCGATCTACACCTCGCCGCAGGACGACAACGGCTACGACATCAGCGACTACCGTAACGTGGACCCCCTGTTCGGCACCCTCAAGGAGCTCCGGGAACTGAGCGACGGGCTGCACGCGCGCGGCATGAAGCTGGTGATGGACCTGGTGGTCAACCACACCTCGGACGAGCACCCGTGGTTCGTGGAATCCCGGTCCTCGAAGGAGAACCCGAAGCGCGACTGGTACTGGTGGCGGCCGCCGCGGGACGTCGACGCCGGGGCCGCCCCACGGCGCACGGCGGCGCAGCCGACCAACTGGGGCTCGGCGTTCTCCGGGCCCGCGTGGGAGTTCGACCAGGTGTCCGGGGAGTACTACCTGCACATCTTTTCGAAGAAGCAGCCGGACCTGAACTGGGAGAATCCCGAGGTCCGCGCCGCCGTCTACGAGATGATGACCTGGTGGCTGGACCGGGGCGTGGACGGGTTCCGGATGGACGTCATCAACTTCATCTCCAAGGACACCTCGCTCCCGGACGGCCCGGTGGCCGACGGCAAGCTCTTTGGTGACGGCTCCCCGTTCTACATCGACGGCCCCCGCATGCACGAATTCCTGCAGGAGATGCACCGGGAAGTCTTCTCGAACCGAACCGGCGAACTGCTCACCGTCGGCGAAATGCCCGGCGTGACCGTGGACGACGCCATCCTGTACACCGACCCCGCCCGGGCCGAGGTGGACATGGTGTTCCAGTTCGAGCACGTGGCGCTGGACCAGGAGGAAGGCGACAAGTGGAGGCCCAAGAAGCTCCTGCTCACCGAGCTGAAGCAGACCCTGGGCCGCTGGCAGGACGGGCTGGCCGAGACCGGCTGGAACAGCCTGTACTGGGGCAACCACGACCAGGCCCGCGCCGTGTCCCGCTTCGGCGACGACAGCCCCCGATACCGCGAGCTCTCCGCCAAAATGCTGGCCGGCATCCTGCACCTGCACCGAGGCACGCCCTACGTCTACCAGGGTGAAGAACTGGGCATGACCAACATGACGTTCGGCGCGATCAGCGATTACCGCGACATCGAGGTCCTCAACCACCACCGCGAGGCCACCTCGCACCTCGGCCACACCGACGCCGAGGTCCTCGCCGCCCTCGCGCCGCTGAACCGGGACAACGCACGGACCCCGGTCCAGTGGGACGCCACCCGGCACGCCGGGTTCACCACCGGGGCCCCCTGGATCGCGGTGAACCCGAACGCCAACCACATCAACGCCGCCGCCCAGGTGGACGATCCGGACTCGGTCTTCAGCTTCTACCGCAAGCTCATCGCGCTGCGCCACGCGGAACCGGTGGTCTCGCACGGGAGCTTCACCATGCTCCTGCCGGACGACCCGCACGTCTACGCGTTCACCCGGGCGCTGGCTGGGCCAGGTTCAGACGGTTCCCCCGGCAGTCCCTCGGACAGTCAGTCAGACGGCGCCGGGATTCCGGAGCTGCTGGTGCTGGGCAACTTCTCCGGCGAGGAGCGCGACGCGGAACTCGGGGACGAGGCCTGGGGTGCCGCGGAGCTGGTCCTGGGCAACTATCCGTCCGACGCCAACGCCTCCAACGGTGGCTCCGCCCCGGGTTCAGCGCCGGGTGCAGTGCGGAACAGCCTTTCCTCAGGTGCGGTGCGACTGCGGCCCTGGGAACTGCAGGTGTTGCGCCGGCGCCGCGGCGCCTGATCGACGATCCTTAACGCCAGCCCACGAAAGGAAGCCACACATGACTATTCCACCAACCCCCGGCCCCGATCCGTTTCCGCCAGAACCCGGCCCCACGACGCCGCCGCCCGAGCCCGGAGACCCGTTCCCGCCGGAACCCGGTCCGGTCACGCCGCCGCCGGTTCCGGGGCCCGAGCCGGTACCAGGCCCCGCGCCCACGCCGTCACCGGAGCCGGGGCCGTTCCCGACGCCGCCCGGCCCCCTCCCGATTCCGGATCCCGGCCCGGTGCCGCCGCGGCCGGACCCGACCCGGTTCTAGCGGGCGTCACCTCGCGGAGAGTCCGTGCAGGAACCGGCGTACCTCCGCGTTGAAGGCAGCCGGCGCTTCGACGGCCGCCATGTGCCCGACGTCGGGAATCATCACCAGCGTCGAGCCAGGGATCCGCTGGTTCATCTCGCGGGCCACGCTCTGCGGCGAGCGGACGTCGTCCGTGCCGTACAGCAGCAGGGTGGGTACCGCGATGGTGGGCAGCACGTCGCGGTAATCGGCGTGGGCGTTCGCGTTCAGCAGTGCCCGCATGCCGCCCGGGTGGAAGTCGGCCATGATGGCGCTGGTTTCTTGCACCGCTGCCGGATCAGCGTGTGCCGTGAACAAGGTGGGCAGCCATACGGGGATGAATTGTTCCGCCGGCTGCTCGAGTTCGGCGAGCACCTGCGCATAGCGGCGCTCGACTTCCTCGGCCGGCAAAGATCCGGCCCAACCGGCGTACGCCGAGACCAGCAGCAGCGACGCGGGCACTGATGGGTGTGCCCGGTAGAGCTCCAGTGCAATGCCGGAGCCCATGGACAGCCCGAGGACGTTCGGCCGGCCGGGAACCGCTTCCCGCAGAAAACCCGCCAGGGCGTCGCCCAGGTCCTGTCCGGTGAAGTCCGGCGGCGGATCGTCAGAGCCGCCGCACCCGGGTGCATCCCAGGCGAAAACCGTGAAGTCAGCCGACAAATCCTCGAGCTGCCGCCGCCAGATGCGGCTGTCTTCGTAGGCGCCGTGCAGCAGGACCAGCGGCGGACCCTGGCCCGCACGCCGGTACCGGATGCGCAGGCCCGCAACCTCGACGGTCTCCATGAGGCAATGCTAGGTCGGGCCGCCGCCGCTCGGCAGGGTCAGGCGGGGCGGACTCAGGGTGGGCGGACTCAGGGTGGGCGGACTCAGGGTGGGCGGACTCAGGAGCAGGCTCAGGATGCGCAAACCCGCCCGCGACGCGCAAATGACCCTGCGACACCCGATTTTTCGGGTGTCGCAGGGTCATTTGCGCGTCGGCAGGTCGATTGCGCGTCGGTGCTACGGCAGGACGATGTCCCGGGTGCGGTGATCGTACTGGATGACCAGGAGGCCGCCGCCGTGGTGGACTTCGTGGTTGGGTCCGTCGAAGACGCCAAACGCACCGTAGTTTTCGTCCCAGGACCGGTTCAGGGCGATCTTGAACGAGTAGAAGCCGGCAGGAATGTCCGCGGCAATCTTCCAGAGCTGATCCACCTGGTCCAGTTCCATCTGGACTTCGTCGTACTGCGGCGCCCAGTTGGCGGGCGCGCCCAGCAGAATGCTGAAGTCGCCGGCAACCGCGACGGCGTCCGGCTGTTCGATGGTGTCGACGCTGACAGCCGAGGCCGCCGCCGCCGGGGCTTCTGCCGGAGCTGCTGAGGGCTGTGCAGCCTTCGCCGCGGGCTTGCGCTTGCGCACCGCCTTGGCCACCGGGGCAACAGCCTCCTCGATGAGCTTGGCGGCCTTGCCGGCAACCTTGGATGTTGTCGACGGCGCCTCCTCGGCCGCGGCGGCCGGCGTGGCTGCTGTCTTTGCTGCCTTCTCCGGCTTTGCCACCGGAGCAGTCGGCAGCGGCGTGCCCGCCGGAACGGGAGTGCCGGCGTCGAGCGCTGCAGCGAAGGCGGCAGGATCGGCGAAGGCCACCGTGGCGCGCTGGCCGTCGTCGGTGATGGACCAGCCGGAGCGGCCCTTAACCAGCCAGCCGGCCTTGACCAACTTGGCCGTGGCGGTGGTCAGCGTCTTGTGGCCGCGGGGAATGCCGCCACTGAGGAGTTCGCGTTCGTGGTCGTTGAGGGGCACCCGTGCGATTGCCTCGCCCAGTACGGCTCCGGCGTTCGGCTTCTCGCCGGTCCATACCTCCTCTGCCAGGACATCCAGCACGGCCTTTAGCCGAAGGTTGGTGTTTTCCGCGGTGTTCGCGCCCATGGGTCTCCTTTAGAAGCAATTGATCCACCTGCATTTTGCCAAGGAAATGTTAGTTTTTGCGAGCGGATCCGGTTAACTCTGTGTGTCGTGACCCACTATGACAGGCCAGAGCGGGGGGCACGAAGGACCAACTCGGCCCTACCCGCGAGTAGAAAACCAGAGGTCAGTCCTCTGCGCTCCATTGGGCGCCGGTCTGGGCCATGTAGGCGGCTACCGCTGCTTCGGTGGTGGGATAGAAATGCTCCGGCTCGATTTCTCGGGTCAATCCGTACTTTTCGATCTTCTCCCGGGTCCTGTGCTTGACCTCGGCGAACACCAGGGAGATACCCTGCGCGTTCAGTTCGACATCCAGATCGAGCAAGACGTCCGCGGCGGTGGTGTCAACGTCCGTGATCGGCTCGGCCGCGATGACGATCCACCGCGGTTTGGGTTCCGTTCGTGCCAGGTGCCGGACGTTGTCGCGGAACGGCCGGACGTTGGCGAAGAACAACGGGGCGTCCCACCGGTAGATCACCAGGCCGGGCAGGTGCTTCGCGTCCGGGTGGACGCGGATGTCGTGAAACCCCTCATAGCCGGGCACCCGCCCGATCACGGTCTCGTACGGCCACCACGCCCGGCGGAAGATGTTCAGGATGGACAGCCCCACCGCAATGCCGATGCCGGGCAGGACGCCCAGGAACGCAACCCCAAGGAAGGCGGCCATGCACAGGTAGAACTCGGTACGCCTCTGGTGCCAGAGCCGAACCGTTCCGGGAATGTCGGCGAGGGAGATCGACGCCGTCATCACCACGGCCGCCAGTGCCGGCTGTGGCAGGTTCCGGAACAGCCCCGGCAAAAACACCAGCATGAGGAGGATCAGCACGGCGCCCGTCACGCCCGTGAGCTGCGACTTCGAGCCGGAACGTTCAGCGACGGCGGTCCGGGATCCGCTGGTGCTGACCGGGAAGCCCTGGAAGAGGCCCGCGGCCAGGTTCGCGGCACCGATCCCGATCATCTCCTGGTTGCCGCGGATTTCCTGCCCGGTGCGTGCGGCGAACGCCGTCGACGTCGAGATCGTGTCCGTCAAGGACACCAGCGCAATACCGAGGGCCCCGGCGAACATCAGCCCGAGGTCCGCGAAGTCCACCTGGGGAATGGTGAACGGCGGGAAGCCCCGCGGGAGTTCCCCGACCAGGGAGACGCCCTTGGCGGCCAGATCGAAGACCGCCGTGGCCGCGATCGCGGCGACCACCATGACGAGTACCGCAGGGACCTTGGGCAGCCACCGCTGCAGAACCAGTATCAGCACAATCCCGCCGATGCCGACCGCCGCCGCGGCGACCACCGTCTCGCCATTGGCCACGCCTTCGACGAATCCGACCAGGTCACCAATGAAGTTTTCGCTTTCGATCTTGAACCCGAAGAGCTTCGGGAGCTGGCCCACCAGGATGGTGATCGCGAGACCGTTCATGTAGCCGATCATCGTCGGCTTGGAGATGAGGTCGGCGATGAAGCCGAGCTTGGCCACGGACGCCAAGACCATGATGGCGCCGACCATGAGGGCAAGCATCGACGCGAGCGCGATCGCCTTCTGCGGGTCGCCGTCGGACGCGACAAGGGGCAGGACCGTCGCGGCGATCATGGGCCCGAGTGCAGAGTCGGGCCCCAGGACCAGGATGCGGGACGGGCCAAAGACCGCGTAGGCGAGCAGGCAGAGGATGCTGGTGTACAGCCCGGTGATTGGGGGCAGCCCGGCCAGCTCGGCATAGGCCATGCCCTGCGGAACGAGCAACGTCGTCAGGACGACCCCGGCGACGATGTCCTTGCCGAACCAGTCCTTTTGGTACGTCGCGACGGCATCGAATCCAGGCGCCGCCCGGCGCAGCCAGCCCTTGCGCCGCTCGCGGGTCTTTGTCATATCTGCACTCTGCCGCCCGCCCCCGCCCCGCGCATCCCCCGGCAAGGGTGAACCGCGTCGACCGGCGCAGTGCGCCCGGCGGAACCGGCAACGCGCTCCCGTTGTGTCCCCGGGCCGATGGGCCTAAAGTTGCGGTCTGCCCACTGCGCGCCGTCCCGCCGCTGAACACGCGCCGGATCAGGTGCCGGACAGGGCGTCCCACCGTTCCCGTTGAGGAGATATCTATGGAAACCCGCACACTTGGTTCACTCACCGTCTCAGCCCTGGGATTGGGCTGCATGGGCATGAGCGAGTTCTACGGCCACGGCGAGGACAATGAGTCCATCGCCACCATCCAGGCGTTTCTCGACGCCGGCGGAAGCCTGCTCGACACCGCTGACATGTACGGCCCCTTCACCAACGAAGAGCTGGTGGGCCGGGCCATCGCAGGCCGGCGCGACGACGTCGTCCTGGCCACCAAATTCGGCAACGAACGGCGGCCCGACGGATCCTGGGTGGGCATCAACGGCTCCCCCGACTACGTGCGCGCCGCTTGCGATGCCAGCCTGCAGCGGCTGGGCGTGGACCACATCGACCTGTACTACCAGCACCGGGTGGACAAGACCGTCCCGATCGAGGAAACCGTCGGGGCCATGGCTGAGCTGGTCCAAGCCGGCAAAGTCCGGCACCTTGGCCTGTCCGAGGCCAGCGCCGACACCGTGCGCCGGGCCCACGCGGTGCACCCCATCACCGCCCTGCAGACCGAATACTCGCTGTGGGAGCGCGAACCGGAGACCAAGGTCTTCCCGGTCCTCGCCGAGCTCGGCATCGGATTTGTGCCCTACAGCCCGCTGGGCCGAGGATTCCTGACCGGCCAGTTCCGCAGCCCCGAGGACTTTGCCGCAGACGATTTCCGCCGGCACTCCCCGCGTTTCCAGGGCGAGAACTTCGACCGCAACCTGCAGCTCGTGGACCGGGTCAAGGAGCTCGCGGATGCGAAGGGCTGCACCCCGGGGCAGCTGGCACTGGCCTGGCTGCTGGCCCAGGGCGAGCACATCGTTCCCATCCCCGGCACCAAGAAGGTCAACCGGCTGCGGGAAAACATGGGCGCTGCCGACGTCGAACTCTCCGCCGAGGACCTGACCCGCCTGGACGAACTGGCTCCCGCCGGGGTGGCGGCCGGAGCGCGGTACCCGCACATGGACTCGATCGACGTCTAAGCCGGCCGTTCGACAGCCAACGCGGGGTCACTTACGGCCCGTCCGGGGCCTCCGGATGGGCGCGTAGCGACCCCGCGTTGCTTGGGTGGTTAGTGTCCGGACGCGGCGAGCTCGGCCAGCAGCTCGGCCTTGCGTTCCTCGCTCGCGAAGGAGGACCGGATCGAGTTCGCAGCCATCCGGACGCAGTCGAACTCAGACAGGCCGATCACCGATTTCAGCTGCGCGAAGTTGTCGTCCACGTACCCGCCGAAATACGCCGGGTCGTCCGAGTTCACGCAGACGTTCAGACCCGCCGCGAGCATCGACGGCAACGGGTGCTCGGCCAGGGTGTCCACCGCGCGGAGCCTGACGTTGGACAGCGGGCAAACGGTCAGTGGCATGAGCTCGTCCACGAGCCGTTCCACGAGCTCCGGGTCCTCCATGCAGCGGATGCCGTGATCGATCCGCTCCACGTCGAGGAGGTCCAGCGCGTCGATGATGTACGACGGCGGGCCCTCCTCGCCGGCATGCGCGATCCGGTGCAGGCCGGCGTCCTTCGCCCGGGCGAAGAGCCGCTCGAACTTGGCCGGCGGGTTGCCCACCTCGGCGGAATCGAGCCCGATGCCGGCGATCGGGGCGTCCATGGCGAGCAGCTGCTCCAGCACCTCGAGGGCCGAGTCCTCGGTGAGGTCGCGCAGGAAGGCCGCGATCAGGAGGGTGGAGATGCCGAACTCTTCGCGGGATCCCGCCAGCACCGAGGCCACGCCGTTGACGCACGTCTGAAGCGGTATCCCGCGGGACAGGTGGGCCTGCGGGTCCAGCATGATCTCGGCGTGCCGGACCCCGGCGAGCGCCGCCCGGGCCAGGTAGGCGCGGGTCATGTCGGCAAAGTCCTGCTCCGTCTGCAGCACGGCCATGTTGGCGTAGTACAGGTCCAAAAAGGACTGCAGGTCAGTGAACTCGTAGCGCGAGCGCAACTCGTCCAGGTCCGCATAGGGCAGTGCGATCCCGTTGCGTTCCGCCAGCGCGAAGATCAGCTCCGGTTCCAGCGTTCCCTCGATGTGCAGGTGCAGCTCGGCGACCGGGAGCGGGAGGGGTTCGCCGGCCTCCGGCTCTTCCGGTTCTTCCGGCTCTTCCGCGGTCAACTGGGCATCGCCGTCGTGTGTTTCCATCCGGTAAGGATATGCCCGGCGCTCCCCGGAGCGGATAGAGTCGAACCAATGCAAAGTAAACAGCATGCTTCCCATTTGCCGCGCCCGGCCGGCCGGGACCTCATTCCTGATCTCGGTCCCGGCAATCCGTCGGACGGTTTTGTCCGGGTGCGCGGCGCCCGCGAGAACAACCTGCGCAACGTGGACGTAGACGTGCCCCGCGACGCAATTGTCGCCTTCACCGGCGTCTCCGGCTCGGGCAAGTCCTCCCTCGCGTTCGGCACCATCTATGCCGAGGCGCAGCGCCGCTACTTTGAATCCGTGGCCCCCTACGCCCGCCGGCTCATCCAGCAGGGCCACAACCCCAAGGTGGAAATGATCACCGGGCTRCCGCCCGCCGTCGCGCTCCAGCAGCGCCGCGGGACGCCGAGTTCGCGCTCCACGGTGGGCACCCTCACCACGCTGTCCAACTCTTTGCGCATGCTCTTCTCCCGCGCCGGCAGCTATCCGGACGGCGCCGGCCCGCTGGACTCGGACGCTTTTTCGCCGAACACGGCCGCCGGCGCGTGCCCCGAATGCCACGGACTCGGCATCGCGCACACCGTCACCGAGTCCTCCCTGGTCCCGGACACCGCGCTGAGCATCCGCGACGGCGCCATCGCCGCCTGGCCCGGGGCCTGGCAGGGCAAGAACCTGCGCGACATCCTGACCCACCTGGGCCACGACGTCGACACCCCCTGGCGGAAGCTGCCCAAAAAGGACCGCGACTGGATCCTGTTCACCGAGGAACAGCCCGTGGTGGAGGTGACGCCCCAGCGCGACCGCGTGGCCAAGCCGTACAAGGGCCGGTTCTGGAGCGCCAAAAGCTATGTGCTGCATACGCTCGCCGATTCCAAGAGCACCACCATGCGCGAGAAGGTGCTGCGCTTCATGGAGACCGGCCCTTGCCCGGTCTGCAGCGGCAGCGGCCTGACCCCGGCCGCGCTCGCCGTCACCTTCGCCGGGCACACCATCGCCGAGCTCAATGCCGTCCCCATGACCGAACTGGCGGACATCATCCGCCCCACCACCGAGCTCACGGAGGCCGGCACCGCGTCCCGCAAGCAGTCCTCCGGAGAGGGCAACGAGGTGGCCGTCGCCATTACCCGCGACCTCCTGCAGCGCGTCACGGTGCTGCTGGACCTCGGCCTGGGCTACCTGGCGCTGGGCCGGTCCACGCCCACGCTCTCCCCCGGCGAAATGCAACGGCTCCGGATCGCCACCCAGCTCCGCTCCGGGCTGTTCGGCGTGATCTACGTGCTGGACGAGCCCTCCGCCGGACTGCACCCCGCCGACGCCGAGCCCCTCCTCGCAGTCCTGGACCAGCTCAAGTCCTCCGGCAACTCGGTGTTTGTGGTGGAGCACAACATGGACATCGTCCGCCGCGCCGACTGGCTGGTGGATGTCGGTCCCCGCGCCGGTGAAGGCGGCGGCGAGGTGCTCTACAGCGGCCCCGTGGCCGGCCTCGCCGAGGTGGACGCGTCCGTGACCCGGCCGTTCCTGTTCCCGGACGGTTCGGCGGGTTCGGACGACGGCGGCGCCCGCCACAGCGCGGACGACGGCGGCGGTTCCCCCGCCAGCGGTACCCGGCGGGAACCTGCCGGCTGGCTGGAACTGCGCGACATCAGCCGCCACAACCTGCGCGAACTCGACGCCGACTTCCCGCTCGGCGTGCTGACCGCGGTCACGGGCGTCTCCGGCTCCGGCAAATCCACCCTGGTCAGCCAGGTCCTGGCCGAGGTGGTCGGCGCCAGGCTGCACCCGGAGCCGGACGCTGCCAAGGCCCCCGAGGACCTGGAGGCCGACGCCGGTGAGTCCACCGGGCCGCTCAGTGTCGGACCGGTCTCAGGCCTCGACCAGCTGGACCGGCTCGTCAAGGTGGACCAGAAACCGATCGGCCGCACGCCGCGTTCGAACCTCGCCACATATACCGGCCTCTTCGATGCGGTCCGCCAGGAGTTCGCGGCCACGGACGAGGCCAGGGCGAGGGGCTTTGGTGCCGGCCGCTTCTCCTTCAACGTTGCCGGCGGCCGCTGCGAGACCTGCCAGGGCGAGGGCTTCGTCGCCGTCGAACTGCTGTTCCTGCCCGGCAGCTACGGCCCTTGCCCCGAGTGCCATGGCTCGCGCTACAACCCGGAAACCCTTGAAGTGACGTACAAGGGCAAGAACGTGGCGGAGGTGCTGGGCCTGACGGTCAATGCCGCCGCGGAGTTCCTCGAAGGGGTGCCGGCGGCGGCGCGCAGCCTGCAAACACTGCGCGAGGTGGGCCTGGGCTATCTCCGCCTCGGCCAGCCGGCCACCGAGCTCTCCGGCGGCGAGGCCCAGCGCATCAAACTCGCCACCGAACTGCAGCGTGCCCAGCGCGGCCACTCCCTCTACCTGCTGGACGAGCCCACCACCGGCCTGCACCCGGCCGATGTCCAGCTCCTCATGGCCCAACTGCACCGGCTCGTGGACGCCGGCAACACCGTCATCGTGGTGGAACACGACATGGATGTGGTGGCCGCAGCGGACTGGGTGATCGATCTCGGCCCGGCCGGTGGCGACGCGGGCGGCGAGATCGTGGCGATCGGTACCCCGGCCGCCGTCGCGGGCTCCACGGCGAGCCGGACGGCTCCGTACCTGGCCGCAATGCTCGGAAGCTGATTCATGCGAGCAGCGGGTCGCGTGGGTCGGCGTCGGCGTCACTGCGGGCAGCGGGTCGCCGGGGTCGGCGTCACTGCGGGCCGGATGATAACGGCAGAAGCAGGGAAAGTAACGTCTTGATAACGGCACGGGGCTGACTTAGCCTAGTGTCCATGCCCGGCAACCGGGTATTGCATGCCCGGTGCTACCACCACCAGATACTGCCCGACCGGTAGACACCGCTATGACCTCTATTGTCAGGGGCGGGCAGTGGCGCGACAACGTCCGGGGACGGACCGAGCGCTGGTGGACCTCAGGAGCATCTGAACCATGAAGAAATCAACCTATGGCACTGCCGCGCGCCGCGGCGTCACTTTTGCGGCCGTCTCCATTGCAGGCGTCGCCCTGTCCGCCTCGGCCGCGAACGCGGCCGTACCGACCACAGCCCCCGCCTCCACGTGGGACTCGCTGGCCCAATGCGAAAGTGGCGGGAATTGGGCCACCAACACAGGAAACGGATACGCGGGCGGGCTGCAATTCAGCGCCAGCACGTGGGCGGCCCATGGCGGCACGGGGTCTCCGGCCAATGCCAGCCGTGCGCAACAGATCGCCGTCGCCGAGAAAGTGCAGGCCAGCCAGGGCTGGGGCGCGTGGCCAGCCTGCGCGGCCAAGCTGGGACTGCGCGGCGGCGCCGCGGCTCCGCAGAGTGCGGCCACATGGCAACGGCCCGCCGCGACTCCCGTCGCAGCCAAGGCTCCCGCCAGGTACGCCCCCAAGGCAGCCGTGCCGGCACCCCGCCACGTTGCACCGGTAGCCGTAAGTGGCCAGACCTACACCATCCGGAGCGGCGAAACCCTGAGCACGATCGCCGGGAAGCTCAACATCGCCGGAGGCTGGCACGCGCTGGCCGACGCCAACACGGCGACGATCAGCAACCCCCATCTGGTGTTCCCGGGCCAAGTGCTGCAGCTGCCCGCATAGGGCGGTTACAGCACTTGGCGTACAGCACGACACACAGCACGACGCCGGAGCGATCCCGCAAGGGGACGCTCCGGCGTCGTGGTGTTTCAGTGAGCCGTGCGGGCTCAGGCGGCCTGTGGGATTTCGCGGATAATCCGCACTTTCCAGGCGGCGTCGTCGCTCGTGTCCAGCAGGGCCACCGTGCCCATGGCCAGATGTAGCGCTACCCGTTTCGCGGCGAGGAGCTCAAGGTAAAGGCTTTCGTTCATCCGGGCCGGGGCGTCAATGACGTACTTCACGGCGTCGCGGACTTTGCGGTAGTTGGCGCTCCGCTCCCGGTGCAGGTGCAATTCCAGCATCCGGCGCTGCTTGATCCTGGGCTCGTGGCGGTTCAGCCAGGACACCGCGGCGTGGACGGCTACCACCAGGGTCAGTGAGATGACGTAGATCTCCCAGCCACTCGAGAGCAGGAACAGGGGCAGGTTGGCGATCGCCACTGCGGCGATGAAGAGGCGGAGGGCGACCAGGCGCCGCATGGTGAGGGCCACTCCAGCCATAGCCGCGCGGAACCCGCGCTGCTCGTCGCGGGCGGCAACCGGATCCAGCGTGAATTCCTCCAGCACCACTATCCCGTGGGCGTCGGGGCTGAGCATTTGTCCGTACTTAGGCACGAACGGCGCCGGTGCCACACTTACTGTTGGTGGCTCTGCTAGAGATGGTCCAGCTGAATAAGGCTCTGCTTGATAGGGCTCTGCTGAATAAGGCATGGGCGTGTCTTCCGTGGCGGCGGGAGTGGTTCATGTTATTTTAGCGGCTCTCCGGCATGCCTGTCTGCCCCGTTCCGTCATGTGAGCACCCTCACCGGCATGCGCCAGCAATTGGCGCATTTGGTCCGTGGCCTCAAACTGGAGAGATGCAGACTTTCCTCCCCTTCCCCGATTTCCAGCAGAGCGCCGCGGTTTTGGACCGTGTGCGGCTCGGCAAGCAGCGCGTCGAAGCGCTGCAGATCCTGCGTGCGCTGGTGATCCCGGAGTACGGCTGGCAGTCGCACCCGGCGATCCGGATGTGGATGGGGTACGTTCCTGCGCTGAGCATGTACGGCCTGGCCATGGTGGATGAATGGACGGCCCGCGGCGGCGAGGACACCACGCGCGAGAAGATCATGGAGTTCGCCCCGCAGGCGGCCCACCCCGATTACGCCGCCAAGATCCCGATGCCGCCATGGCTTGGCAACGCGGATTTCCACCTCAGCCACCGGTCCCGGTTGATCGCCAAGGATCCGCGGTTCTACACAGAGGTTTTCCCCGGCACGGACCCGGATCTGGAGTACATCTGGCCCGAACCGAAGCACGAGCTGGTGCCCGAGGATCCAGCCGGGGACCGCATGTGGGTTCTGCGCCTGCCCCTGGGCGACACCGAGCCCGCGCAGCTGAAGACTGTCAGCCTGCCGCCGGTTGGCCGCAGCAAGGCCCCCGCGGACGACGACTACCAGTTCGTCTATGCCGACTCGGGCTCCCGCCGTCCCGGCAAGGTGCGCAAGCTGCCCCCGAAGCAGCTCGTCAAGAAGCCCACCCGCAAGCGCCAGCAGCAGGAAGAGGCGTTCACCACCCTGCCCGGCAACTCCGTGGTTGCCATCCCGGTCAACGACGGCGCCGCGTTCGCCGTCGGCAAGGTCCTGGGCCGCCCGATCACGGTTGATGGCCAGTTCGCACGCAACTTCCAGGTCGACGAGATCGTGGACCGCTCCGCCTTCGATTACCCTGCCCTGATGCAGGACCCGCGGGCCTTCTTCCCGATCCCGGCGAGGTAGCAAAGGGCCGCACTGAACGACGCCGGGCGGGTCCCGGCGTCGGGTCGGATACTTCAGCCGCACTTGGAGATCCAAGATTTTCTCAAGCCTGCCCGTGGCGCTTCCCGAAGGCTGGCAGACTGGCTTCATGACTGTTCTGTTGGCCGGTTGCGGCGATCTTGGCACCGAGGCCGGGCTGCGTTTCGCGGCGGCTGGCCACCGCGTGGTGGGGTGGCGCCGTTCGCCGGAGAAACTCCCGGCCGCCATCGAGGGAGTCGCCGCTGACCTGGGCTCCGCTGAGCTGCCGCCCATCCCGGCGGACACCACCGCCGTCGTCGTCGCGATTGCCGCGGACTCCCCGACCGAGGAGGCTTACCGTGCCGCCTACGTGGACGGGCTGTCGAACGTCCTGGACGCGGTCCTCGCCTCCGGGGCAAACGTCCGCCGGGTCCTGTTTGTGTCCTCGACCGCCGTCTACGGAGATGCCGGCGGCGGCTGGATTGATGAACGCACGACGCCGGAACCCGCCGGGTTCTCGGGCCGCATCATCCGCGAGGCAGAGGAACTCCTCCACAGCCGCCTGCGCGGCACCGGCATCACCCCCGTAGTGCTGCGGCTCGGCGGAATCTACGGCCCCGGCAGGACGCGATTGATCGACCAGGTGCGCGGCGGAACCGCGGTCATTCCTGCCGCGTCGCGTTTCACCAACCGGATCCACCGGGACGACGCCGCCGCCGCGATCGTCCATCTGTGCACCATGGGCACGGTTCCGGCGGCGGTCTATCTGGGCGTGGACAATGAACCGGCCGAACTCGGCGACGTGCTGGAATTCCTGGCCGCGGAACTGGGACTCCCTGCGCCGGCGGCAGAGTCCACTGGTGCCGCGCGTGCGGCGGGTGCGGCGGCGGGCGGTGCCGCGGGTGCGGCGGCGGGCGGCAAAGCGGCGGGCGGCGAACCCTCGCGCGGCGGAAATAAGCGGGCCAGCAACGGACTGATCCGCAGCACCGGTTTCGAGTTTCAATACCCCAGTTTCCGAGAAGGCTACCGAGCCGTTCTCGCCGGTATCGGCGTCCGGCACCCGTAAGGTTTGAATCTCACTGCCCACTTTCTCCGAGGGGAACAATGGATCTTCAGCACATTATCGAGACGGCCGGCCGATTCATGGACTTCGCCGGCGTGGCCGTCATGGTAATCGGCGCCCTCGTTTCCATCCCCATGGCGCTGCGCGGATTCCAGCCGGAACGCCTGCCGACGGGCTCCGCGCCGCTCTCCGTCTACCGCTCCTACCGGCAACTGCTGGGCCGGTCCATCCTCCTCGGGCTCGAACTGCTCGTCGCGGCCGACATCATCCGATCCGTCGCCGTCACGCCGACCTTCGAGGGCGTCGGCGTGCTGGCCATTATTGTGCTTATCCGGACCTTCCTTAGCTTCTCGCTCGAGCTGGAAATCACCGGACGCTGGCCTTGGCAGACTCGGCGCCAGGGTTCCTCTGATTCCTCCGCAGGTGGCTGAAACCCTTCCGGGTGGCACGGAGCCCGGCTAGGCTCGCGGCATGACAGACACCGCGCGTTCTCTTGCCCCCAAAGCCACCGAACTGCTCCGTCTCCACCACGCACCGGAAATTCTCCAACTCGTCAACGTCTGGGACGCGATCACCGCGAAGGTGGTTGCCGGCGTTCCGGGGACCAAGGCATTGGCCACGGCCAGCCACTCCATCGCTGCGTCGCGCGGGTACGAAGACGGCGAGAACATCCCGGTGGACGAAATGATCGCCGCCGTCGGGGTGATTGCCGCCGCCACGCCGCTGCCCGTCAGCGCTGATCTCGAAGCGGGCTACGGCAACCCCGGCGAAACGGTACGCAAGGCGATTGGCGTCGGCGCTGTCGGCGCCAACATCGAGGACCAGATGCGCCCGCTCGCCGACGCCGTTGAACAGATGAGCGCTGTAATCCGCGCCGCCGAGGCCGAGGGCATCGACTTTGTCCTTAACGCCCGCACCGACGCCTTCTTGAAGGGCAAGGACCGGGACCCTTCTGCGGTGCTTGCGGACGCCATTGAGCGCGGCCGGGCCTTCCTCGACGTCGGTGCGACCACGGTGTTCGTGCCGGGCCTGCTGGACGAGCCGACTGTCACCGCGTTGGTGGAAGGCATTGGGTGGAACAAGGTCTCGGTCATCAATGTGCCCGGATCCCTGGCACCGGCCACATTGCAGGAACTTGGCGTGGCGCGCATTTCCTACGGCCCGTGGACCCAGCGCGTGGCGCTGACAGCGTTGGCCGATGCGACGGCGGCAGTATTGGCCGGCGGAGCCCTTCCGGAAGGCACCCGGGCATTGAACTGACCCTGCTTCCGCGGACCTTTCCCGATGCCAAGTGACTCCGCCGGCCGACCGATTCTCATGGTGCCGACCGGCTCGTACACTGCTGACCGAAGACCCTGCCGACGGAAGTCCCGCCGGCCGAACACCCTGCCGACCGAAGGGAGCTGATCCGATTGGGCGGTGATCCTTGGCCGGCTGCACCCGAGCTTCCGGCGCCAATCATCATGGACCAGCGGTGGCTGGATGCCGTCTTCCTGCACTGGCGCATTCCTGATGCAGTGGCGGCGCGGTTCATGCCACCGGGCGTCGCGCCGGATGTGTTCGACGGGTCAGCGTGGGTGGGGCTAATCGGCTTTCGTATGCAGGGTGCCGGAGTCGGTCGCGGTCCCGGCATCCCCTATTTCGGAAGCTTCAACGAGATCAACGTGCGCCTCTACTCCCGCGAGCCGGACGGCACCCGTGGTGTCGTTTTCCGCAGCCTGGATGCCTCACGCTTGGCGGTGGTGCTGGCCGCGCGGGCGGCCGGAATACCTTATGTGTGGTCGCGGGCGAGTTACGTGGGCGCCGATGACTTTGCCGGATCGGCGTCGGCTGGATATTCCGTGCGGCGCTTTCGAGGCGGCACCCGCAGCGATTTCTCGGTCGTCCCAGAGCCCGACGTCGCCGCCACCGACGCGCTGTCGATCCACCTCACGGCCCGGTTCGGTCTGCATTCACGGTTCAGGGGCAGGACCATCTATGTGCCCAACACGCACAGTGCATGGCCGCTGTACCGCGCGCAGCTGATCGGCCTTGAGGACCAATTGGTGCGCGCCGCGGGAATCGAAGTGGCCGGGCAGCCCGAATCCGTACTCTTCTCGCCCGGAGTTCACACGCAGTTTGGCTGGCCACGGGTCCTGCACAGCACGATGTGAGACCTGCCTGATCGCCCGTCGGTCCGCGGGCACGTGGCACCGCGGGGACAGAGTGATCACGCGTGGTGCCCTCCTAAAATTGTCGGAGCCCTCAAATAGACTCGAGCCATGGAAGCCGTCAGGGATTTCATCAGGGATTTCACCGCCTGCGGGGACGAGGCGCAGGGCACGGACCGGGGTGCAGCCCCGGTC
>NZ_JBFTZW010000033.1:0-32860 GCF_056406555.1 Arthrobacter sp. P1_B4 | reverse complement strand
GCACACAGCTTCAGGGGAACCATGGCATCGACCAAGACGGCGACCGCCTTGTGGGATCTTCTGCTTCCGACTTTCAGTTAGTCCGGAGAAGTGGCGCACTGATGACTGACCAGTGCTCGGCATTGATCTGTGCGACGAAAACCTGGCCCATGAGTGCGCCGCATTCCGGACATATGAAGGCGCTGTAAGGTTCCCCCCTGCCCTGGCTGTTCCGCAGTTCGATTTTCGCCTTCGTCACGGTCGCACCGGACTGTGTAATCCATGTGTTCACGGCATGATGGACGTCCGGGTGGTTTTCGTATCGCTTCTGCCCCACCGTGCTTTTCACGGCCACCTGCCCCGCCGAGGAATACTGCTCACCCGCGCGGCCGCTGGCTGCCTCCCAGACCATCATCTGTCGCCCGCATTTCCAGCAGTCCGTCAAGGTTGCCCACACAAACGGGCCGGATTCGGTATGAACGGTGTGCGGTTCGAATGCCTTCTCAGGGGCGACGCTACGGCGGTTCGTCTTCTCTACGGCTACCTTGGCCCTCGCGATACGTTCAGCTTCGGCCAGTTGCTCCTCGACGCGTCGACGCTGTTCGGCGTCCCAGTCCTCCTGCTGTTTCTTCGGCGTCCCTGATCTCCAGCGTGGGCCGTTACTCAACAGGTCCTTAATGAAGTCGCCCAGGCCGTCCTGCTCCGCAGGCAAATTGTGCTTAGTCTCCAGATCAAGGAGCTCCGCGGGGTCGTCCGGGACTTCTGAGGTCTTGCCGAAGCCGGTGATCACCACAGGCAGATGGATGGCACTGTATTCGAGGGCCCGGGGTACCAGCCACACCGGGAAGACGTTGCTGTCGAAGTACCTTTGAGTTCGGCGGAAGTAGTCCGCCGGCGTCTGCGAAGAAAGCTGCACTTCGAAGGCGACGCGGTGGAGCATGTCGTCGGACTCTGCCAGAACATCGATAATCCACTCGCGGGAGGGATGGGGGTACTCGATGACGGCATGCCAGCCGGGTACCTCCGCGATCCCCTTGGCCAGGGCCTCTTTCATGGCAAGGTGCTGGGGTGATTCGCCGCCGTGGTCAACGGCGCAGTCGGTCAGTCGGTAGTGAGCGAAAAACCTCGTGGCTTGTCCGCGGGTTTTCGCGACCGCTCGGATATTACACACGGGCATGACAAGCCGCTTCCGGTCTTCTGATGCCTGAAGGGCCGCCCACGATTCCGGATCGTGCCTCGTGGCGTCAACCCGCTCCCCGTCTAACATCGCAATCAGCGGCACCTGTACCCCCATGACAGTGTCCTTCGGCGCCTCAGTACGCCGTTCGATGGACAGATTCAATCACAAAACCACCCGGCTTCAGCGCATAGGCTCAATCCATAGTGAGAAGGATGAGGGAGCCTGGGTTTCGGGCGGAACAATTCGCACGCATCTATGAACCCCACGTTGAACCACCTCCTTAGACGGACGCTGAACGCAACCATGACACAGCTCTGTAGGCGGCCCGCACGGACGTCTGTGCGAGCTTGAGTGATTCCACGGCACTCGGCTCTGACTCGAGTCGGCCAGTGTGAGCGACCTTGTTGCGGAGTTCGAAAAGCTTCACCAAGCTCCTGTACGCTACTGGCTCAGCGTTCTTCAGGCTGTGACCAACCATTGCGATGGCTACCGTGGCACCGGCTAATCCGAGCATTCCGCTACGCTTGCTCAGCCCCGTGCCAGTTCAGGGTTTCGGGCCAGCTCCACCAGGCCGTCAGCGTAGTCTTCGACTGCGGCGCACATGACCTTCAGACGATTGTCCAACGACCCCCATGGTCGGGACGGTTTGCCCGTCACGATATGTGGGGCCATTTCGACGTCACGGACATCAATATCGAACTCGAACTGCAGGTCGAGCATCTTCGGTGTCAGCTCTCCGTCTCCAAGCCTGGTGAAGGTGACCACGATGCCCTCGTCGTCGAGTGGCCCTTCATTAATCTTGAGGTCGTGAATGGTCTTCTTGTCGTAGGTTCCTTTGACTTTCTCCGGCATCATCGCGAGTTCGTGGGCGGCGCGGTGCCGGTCGATGCGCGCAAGGTCGTGCAAGATGCGAAGGCAATTCCACCCGGGGTTCTCAGCCTGGAAGGGCTGGATGCGATGAAGGGCCTCGATGAGATGCGGAGATAGGTGCTGAAGCCGCTTCTTGTTCGCGGTCCATTCCTTGGGTGAAAGCGCGATGGGCCATTGAAGTTGGGAAGCTCCTGGCGGTGGGTTGGTTCCCGAGTCGATGATCGCTACGGCGTAGAGGCAGTTGTCCAAGCCGGCGCGTAGGTTTTGAAGTGCCTCTCCCAGGAGGATGGAGAGTTGGTCGGGGATGGGTTCGCGGCGTTCAACCCGAATGGCCCCGTGGCCTTGGGCATCGATGTCGACTCGTATCCGTGATGGGCGGCCTTCAAGGTACTCACCGAGGAGTTGGGCGAACTCTTTGATATTGCCCTGGGCACGACTGATTCTGGCCTGCGACAGTGAAAGTTCGCGCAGTGGCTTCACGAGGTAGGTGCTCCCGATTGGAAATCGAAGTTGGCCTCTGTCCCAGGGGGCCGGCATGAGAAGAAGTAGTCAATTTGCTGCGTTGGCGACGCAGGCACAACGTTACAGTGGGGGCGAATCGGCACCGTTCCACTTCCTTGAACTGGGACACCAGATGGAGCACTCCCCCCCGAGGATCCTTCACCGGGGCTCGCGCGGGCATCGTTCCGGTCGAGGCTACTCGCCTGCGGACACTTCTTGGGGTGCCGCCACCTATGTGCCGACAACGGCGTACTCGCCGTTCAGTTTCTCGGCCAAACGTTCGAGGTCGAACGTTGACACCTGGCCACCCGCAATTTGGCTGAGGTCAACAACCATCCAATTATTGCCTCGAACGAGAGGGATTTTGCCCTGACTTGAGTCAGCCCATATTTGATAGCTTTCCTCAAGAGCGTCCTGATTCGGATAAAGGTCTATCTGGACATTTGCCGAACATAGTCTCTGCGCCGAAGTGCGGCGGACGCCATCGCCCATGGGAACAACCGGATCGCCACCGGGTTTAGAATCGCAACCCAAGACGTCATCGACGGCAGCGTAGACCTCATCAATGGAGCCAAAAGATTGCAGGTCTTCGCCTCTTGGCGGCTGCCCCGCGCATCCCGTGAGCGGGACCGCCACAAGAGAAATCGCGACAACGATGTCCAGCAAACGACTGCACTTCATACGTCTACCCCCAAGGTTATTGACGGCACTATTCCACACTGAGCGCACCCCCAGAAGCCCAATCGTTGCCATGTTCCATTTCCTTGGAACCGGGACGCCCTCGGTGGGACACCCCCGCGCGAATCCGAATCTGTCAGTTTCAGAAGTCGTCTGCACTGGATCCCCCGGAAGTACGGGACTTGTGCAGGCGACTCCTGACACGGAGGTGCTCGAAGTCGTCTGCACCAACCGTCGTTTTTGTTCGAAGTCGCGTGCACCAAACGTCACTCTGCCTGAAGTCGTCTGCACGAACCGCCACGAACGTTGGGCTCTTTAGGCGTTCTGCTGGTTCTCGGCGGTCAGCGTCTCTCGTGGACGAGGTGGCAGATAACGGTAGAGGCTGGAGCGGGTGATACCCGTGGCTTTGACGATCTCGGAGATGGACTGATCCTCCTGGTCACGAAGGTGTGCGGCGTAGGCGAGCTTCGCTGGATCGACCACGCTGGGCCGGCCGATCCTTTTGCCCTTAGCAGCAGCAACAGCACGCGCGTGGGCTGCGCGTTCGATCGCGTAGGTTCGTTCCATCTGGCCGAAGAGCGCGAGCATCACGACCGCCAGCTGCGACATGGGATCCTCCGGATTGGCGGAATCAACCCGGATCGGGTCAGCCAGGTTCCGGACTCCGACCCCGCGGCCGGCCAGGTCGTGGATGAGGTTCAGAGTGTCCCGGACGGTGCGGCCCAGCCGATCCAGGGTATGCACAACGATCACGTCCCCCTCGCGGGCCTGGTCGAGTGCTTCATGAAGTCCGGGCCGGTTTGTGGTGGATCCGGACTTCTTGTCCACGTAGATGTGCCGGGCAGGGATGCCCTCGCCGCGTAGTGCTTCTATCTGCCGGTCGAGGTCCTGTTTCGCGGTCGAGACGCGGGCGTACCCAATTTCCATGGATTCACTGTACCGATACTTATCCTGCACGCTCCGCACGGGACATCAAAAAGAAGATAGTTTTGGAACGAAATGTCCTGGCGTGTCGCAACTCTTCGAAGACCCAACCTCGGGCGTTCCACTTCCTAGGAACTGAGACGCAATAGCTGCATCGTCAGGCCAGCCATGAACGCTCCGCCCGGCGCCCCCGTCGACGGGCGGAAGGTGCCGCGGTGGAGGGACCGGCCGCCCGCTAAAGGTTCCTGTAAGGAGGCCGCGCGTCAGCCACGCAGGCGCTTCAACTGAGCCGCGCGCTCAGCCGTGACCCAGAAGAACACCTCGTTGGGACGCGGCGGCGTGAACTTGGGCCCGGACTGCGCGCACCAAGGCTTGGTCAACTCTGGGAAGTGCTTGCCCAGCGTGCGCCTGACCTGAGTCGGGATGTTCTTCATGACGGAGTAGTCCACGTCCAGCGCCTCCGCCAACTCACGGGTGCTCAGAGCGCCGTCCGGGCCGGGGTGGCCGGAGAGGTGGCGGAGCATTCGTCCGACGATGACGTTGGTCTTGGTGTCCATCGCGAAGAACTTGATCAGGTTCTCGTCGGTCCAGCTGTCGATCGCTGCCTGATCGGTGACGAACGCATCCTTAGCAGTTGACTCGATGGGGGTGGCGGGTGTGACGGCCGAAGTCGAAAGCCGTTCTCCGAGGAAGACAAGCACGGCACGGACGTGCTCGTTGGGTACCGGGACGTACTGGAACTCCGCGGCCGGGTCGGTGGGTGGGGTGATGGTCATGGCTCTCTCCTGTTCGCTGGAACACTACGTCACGTACTCTAGCACTATTCCAATTAGTACGTGACGTAGATCGCCCAAGTGGTCCAGGCCTTGTCATGCGGGACCTGCTTGCCCAGCTGATCAGTGCAGCCGCACCGACAGCAAATGAAATGTCAGGCCCGGCGCCGGTCGCCTGTAGCTGAATCGGCACTAAGTGGAACCTGACCGCCAGACATTCGCTACCGCCCCATCACCGGTTCGGAGCAGAGGACTTCTGACACGCCGTGGGGCATCTGCCAACGGGCGGCGTACGGGACGTCCTTCCGTGATCGATGCCGACAAGCTCGAACACGCCGCCCTGCTGCGGGACAAAGGCTCCTCCATGAAGGAGATCACCGCCAAGACCGGGCTGAAACGCACCACCATGTACCGGCACCTGCCACCTCGCTCCCCCGCCGCTGACCTGGCAACCACTAGTGCCCCTTAATACGGACACGTTGAGTTTTGCCCTGACCTATGGCGGAACGCTGGTCGTGACGCTGCTGATGTTTATCGGCAACTAACCGCGGTGGGGATTCTTCTGGTTCTTGCCGGGATTACTCGGCTGACGGCATACCCCATCCAGGCAATCGCGCGAGCATTTAGCAGACAGGACCAGTCATGCGACGATCGTTAGAATCCACCCCGTCCCAATGGTCCTGATTCGGGTTGACAGACTCAGCATCTGACGGGCGCAGACCAGTGCCCGCCCTAGCCGGCCGCGGGCGAGAAGTCGAACAGGTCTTCCCCGCCTCCGTGCACTACGACGCAGGTCGACTCGGGTATTTCCCGCCACGCCCCGCGCAGGTCCCCCAGAGGCTCGGAGACCACCAGGCGTGCTTCATCAGAGAGCTCATGGAGCATGGGGTTGTCCGGGTATTGGGCGCGGAGTGTCGCGACGTCAGTGCTGTGGAAAAGCGACCGGGACCGGCCTTCGCTGGAGTAACGGAACGCCCAGGTGGTGTCGCCGTCGGTGGTTGCGACAGTCATCTGAATCGGGTAATCGATGCCGTGGCGCCGGCCGACCTCTTCAATGAGCCCAACCGCGGAAGCGACCGCAGCGCGCGGGTCCTGCTCCAGGCCGAAAGTGAGCGCGAGGAAGAAGAACAGCTCCGAGTCTGTCGCTCCCTCGATCAGCGGAAAGAGCGAGGGCTCGACGGCGAAGGCCAAGTCGCGCTTCATGGTCGGAAAATCCGTGAGGAGCCCGTTGTGCATCCACAGCCAGCGGTTGTGTCGGAACGGATGGCAGTTGGTCTGTTGGACTGCCGAGCCGGTCGTGGCACGGATGTGCGCGAAGACGCGGCCGGACGACGCCTGGGCGGACAGTTCGCGGAGGTTGCGGTCGTGCCAGGCCGGCTCCGTGCTGTGGAACACCCCGGGATACGGCGCGGATCCGTACCAGCCGACGCCGAAGCCGTCGCCGTTGGTGGTCGTGGCACCCAGGCGTGAGTGCTTGCTCTGCATCACGAGCGAATTGGCGGGTTTGTACAAAAGCTCCTCAAGCTTTACCGGCGAACCTGAATAAGCGAGCCAACGACACATGGCGTCCTCCTCTGCTTTGACTGCAGTCCATCACTCGTACCGGGCGCGCGCATCATCACCCTGGGGTGATTCGACGTCGAAGCTGCAGCCACGTTAGGGCCCCGCGAACCATTCCCGGGGCTGGACCAAGGACATGACAGGGGACGGCGCGTCCCGACGCTGGCCAGTGAAGATCAGCGCACAAGTAACCATTACCAGAATGATTTCGGTCCTGTTGGGTGGTCCTACGGTTCGAGCCATGACCGGACTGTACTTGAGCGGGGTTGCGATGTCGCGAGTCGTGCGACCAAACAAACTGTTCCTTTTTGAGAGCGTGCAGCCGTCGGGCTTCGGACTGCATAGAGATAAAAGCGGACACAGCGCATTTCCCACACGCCGGCAGCGTGGCGGGTGACTGTGTCCGCAGGAGCCGACCCTCTCAGTCGGTAGCAATCTCAACAGCAAGGAACACAGTGAAGCTCTTCATCCTCTTGTTCAGCATCATCACCAACGCACAGTCTCTCTGGATCGTTGCCGCGTGCCTGGCGTGCACCGCTGTTGCAATCTTTCTCGTGCTCGTGCACAAGCCGTCCAACCTCAACCTGGTGCGCCTGGTCCGCGCTTGGAAGGATCCGCATGGCAAGTAGGCCGACTACTCATGCCAGCGCAGCGACTCCGGGAAGGCAACGGACTTAGCCGTGCTGCTTCAGCTGTCTTTGAGCCGCCTGCCGCCGGGAAGATTTTCACCCCAAGACGGGTACATCGCACCGTCATTGTGTTCGGCTTCGCGGCGAACCGTCTCGGCTTCAATGGCTTTCGCCACGAAGTGACTCCAGGTGTTATCGCCTTCGGCGTAGCTGGTAGCCCGGTACGCGGCCCGCGCCCGGTTTCGCAGCGGGGCGGGGATACTCACCGTCATATTCGCTGTTTCGGTTTCTTTGGGTTCTGCCCTCTTTGGCGTCTCCGGCCGGTGTCCGGGGAGCATCCGTGCCAGCGGCGCCTCGGCGGACGGCGCTGCAGTGCGTCGCGGGGGCAATCCGAGTGCGGGTCGGCTGGGTGTCGGTTCGGCGCTCACGCGTTGACCTCCTGGGATTCTGTGACGGCGATGCGACGGGTCACTTCCATGGCGACTGCGTGGAGATCTTCGGCCACGCTGGAAGCCGACTTTGGCCCGGCATGTCCGGCCTTCGCTTCACCGCGCAGGACCTCCCACCATTTCGGTCCCTTGCTGAGCTCCCGTTCGAGCTCGTGGGCCAGCAATCCACGCTCACGACACGCCTGGGCCGTGGCCTCCGCGTGGCGGATGCTCATCGGGAACAGCACTTCGTCCGTTCCAAAATCGGCGGTGAGGTGGTCGCGGGTGACCTTGTGAACCTGCTTGGAATTCGTACCGGTACCAACCAGGACAACGCCCAATAGGTCCAGAGATGGATTGAGTCCGACGACGCTGTCCATGCGGGCCGCGACGGCGGCGACACCCTTACGGCTGGACATATCTGTCTTCAGCGGTACCAGTGCATAGCGAGCGGCAGCTACCGCGGCTGCCTGCAGGGGCTCATTTCCGGGCGGGCAGTCGAGCAGGACCAGGTCGTACTCCCCCGCGACGCTAGCAAGCAGTTTGGCCAAGGCCAGCTGCGCAGCGTCACGATCCTTCTGCGCTTTGGCGCCAAGGAATGCCGCGGCATCGTCGAGATGGGCGCCGCCGGCGATGACGTCGAGGTTGGGTCGAACGCCGGCCAGCAGGTCGGGCTCTCCGCCGAAACATAGCGAAGCCGCCAGACTTCTACCACCGTCACCTTGGTCGGCGTAGCCAAGGTCCTCGGCGAGGTTTCCTTGAGGGTCGAGATCCACGAGGAGCACACGCGACCCGCCCTCAGCGAGGAGTCCACCTACGTTGGCCACCAGGCTGGTCTTGAAGACACCGCCCTTGCCGTTAATTACCGCGATAACGCGGCTTAGGGCACCGCGGTCCAGATCGTGTTTCATCAAATCCCCTTCCAAAGTGATTCCAGCGTAGCCAGCAACACTGGCTTTACTTGTGAAGCTGGTTTCCGTGTCTTCGCTTTTTTCACTTGTGAAACCAGTGAAGCCAGCAAATACGGGTTGACTGTCTCTGCTGTGTTCACTTGCTTTACAAGCGAACACTCTCCAAGCGTCCGGGCTAACGTGGCACTCCCCTGACAATTGGATTTACTTGTGAAGATGGTTTCCCTGTGTTCACTTTTTTCACTTGTGAAACCAGTACATACTGCTGATATTGATTGCTGGTTTCCAGTCATCTGCCCGCGGTGAAGCGCTAGGCCACCCGCCACAGCGTCCCGCCCCAGTCCAGTTCACTTTCGGAGGGAGGGATCCAGTACAGGTCCGAGTCGGGGTCTTCCACTTCATGTTCTGCAAGTTCAGGTACCAGGTTCCGATCCAGCCATGCGTGCCAGGCTGCGCGCTGCTTTCGATGGCGGCCAATCTGCTCTGCAGCATCCTCAAGTGCCCCGAGCCGGCGCGCCAACGCCGTCAGGCTGGTCCCGGCCGTAATTCTCCATTGCCCGTGCCGGCGTTCAATCATGTTGTAGCTGCTCATGGTGCCCAGGGCTGTTTCTACGGCTGTCCGGCTGAGGCCTGTGGATCGGACGATGGTTGCTGTGGTGGGGGAGAGGCGTCCGCGTTCGATGGCTTCGTAAACGAGGGCAGCGACGTCGCCCAGGACGCGGAAAACGGGGCGGATGCCATGGATTTTTCCGCTGCGCCAGGACAGTTCCCGCGCGAGTTGTTCAAAGTGCTGGGGGAGTTGAATCACGTAGACATCAGCGTCGCGGCCGCGGGCATCGGAGACTTTGGTCAGGATGCCATCAGACGCCTGTTGAAGCAGCGGAAGGAGTCTGGCGATAGTGCCGTGGTGTTTGCCCAGTGCGGTAGCGAAGGTACGGCAGCCTACGTCCAGCAGATCAGTCTCCGTGGTCCGCATGTAGCCGAGCACCGCCCGAAGCAGCAGACGCAGACTCACGCCCTCGCGGCCGCGTTCTTTCAGCCTGTGGTCCAGGACAGCGTAGAGGACATTTTCCAGATCGTTCACGAGCTGGTGTGTGCCAGCCTTGCTGGTGGTTCTATCGCCCCCCCCTGTGGGTTTAGGGGGGCTTGTGTCGTTAATACGGGTAGTCCTTCTGCCTGCTGGCTGGGTTCCCCGTTTTTCGATCCAGCGGCAGGCCTTGGCCCACTCTGTGTCGATGAGACGCTCCTGCCGGTCGGTGGTGGTGTACAGGGCTGCGAGGCCGGGGAACTGGCCGCCCAGCTCGAGGCGGACCTGCTCCAGGGTCCAGCCACAGGCAGCGAAGTGGTTCAGGACCGCCATGCGGGCCTCTGACGGGCTGGCGTACTTGGCCGTGTCGTACAGGCCGGTACGGGCCAGCACCCGCAAGGGGGATTGGCTCCCGCCGAAGGGGACGGGGCGAATACCGTGCGCCGTCGCGGCGGCCGTCATCTTGGCCGTCCGGTCTTTCAGTTCGCGGGCGCGCCTGAGCTCCGGCGCAAGGACCAGCCGGAGCGCGGCCACAGCATTGGCGGGATTACGGCGGCGCAGGATGTCATAGGCAGCAGCCAAGGGAGTAGTCAGGAGCTGGTGACCGCCGGACTTATGCGCGGAACCAGGAACCCGGATACAGCCGTCCGTGACGTTCTGGTGCGGACCGGGATCGAGACTCGGAGCCATCAGAGCCATGGCTTCGACGAGCTCCCGGGCCTCCGTGCCGCTCATGCGCTCTGCAAGCGGGATGTAAAGGTGGCGGCCGCCGCTGGGGGAGACGTCCCCGACGTAGCGGATACTGCAGCTTTCCAAGAGGTTCCCGAGCCGTTGGGCGTCATCATCGACGACTCCCTGCAGCGCTTTAGAGGTGTCCAGGTCAAGGCAGAGAGTAGCCACAGAGCCATCTGCACCATGAATGAGGACAGCCGCCGGCCGTGCCGGCAACGTCGCAGTGATCCGGGGCGGATTCTGTGGCCGCGGGTACTGGAAGCGACCGCCGATCCAGCGTCCCAAGCGGTAAGTAGATGCGCCGGCGATTAATGGGGCAAGTGCCCATGTCATTTCGGGCGTGACTTGACGCGCCGACTGTAGTGCGTCGGATGTTGACGACACGGCCGCTACAGGTACCATAGACAACAGCTAGTCCCTTCGGGGTATAGCAAATGGAGCGCCCCTCACGGGGAGCTTGATAAGTTCAGATCGCTGATCCGCCAAGATGTGGATCTGAACGTCATACTTTTTGAAGGCCCGCGAAAGCGGGCCTTCAGTTTTTAACTGGCCTTAGCGATAGGCAGGGCCTCCTGGCCAGAGATGCTGTCGAAGTCGATGGTCTTTAGGAAGTCGATCACCAAGCGAGCAACAACATCGCTCTTGGAGTCGCCGGTAATGTCCGAGAAAGCTTGCAGCTTCTGGGCATCAGCAGCCTGCATCCGCACGGTGATGTTCCGGCGGTCTCCCTTGAAGGGCTGTGGCATGGCGTCCTCATTCCTTGGTTTTCCATGGACATTCTCCATGGAACCGGAATCAGGTTCCCTTAAGTGGGATGTCGCTGCCGTGTCGCACCAATCTCCGGGCAGTCGTTCCCGCAGGTCGACCGCGCTATTCCCGTGCGGGCGAGGGTTCGCGACTGGGTTGCAAGACATTGATAGCGCCATGGTTCCAATATGCCACAAAATCAAGAAATTTTAGTTATGGATCAAACTGCGGCCTCAAGGTTAGCGCTTCCAGGCCCGCCGAACGATGGCTTCGACCTCGGCAGCATCGGCCGATGAGCCGCCGCCGGCGTTCAAGGCGCCACGGAACAGGTTCCTGGTTGCCAGGAGTGATCGGAAGTACTGTCCGCGGCGGTCGATTCGTCGAGCCTGCACGCCAAGGAACTTAGCTGCCTCCCGTCGATTCATCCCGGAGACGATGCAGATTTTCACTGCTTCGAAGATGACCCTGTAGGCGGCCTCGTCTTCCTTGTGGACCTTGGCGAGGACGCGTTTGACGGCTAGTTGGGCGTCTTGCGGCGTGGCATTCATGAGGCAGCCTTTCTAGTCGATCGAAAGAGCCGAGCGAAGCTCGGTCTGCGGTGTGCGGTTCTTCCGGGCATAGGCGAAGAGTGCCAGGCCTATCACCACGAAGGCGGTGGAGACATAGGAAACAATCATGAAGAGGTAGGTGACGTCGCCGGTCGCGCCCAATT
Organism: Arthrobacter sp. P1_B4; assembly: GCF_056406555.1. Taxonomy (NCBI): domain Bacteria; kingdom Bacillati; phylum Actinomycetota; class Actinomycetes; order Micrococcales; family Micrococcaceae; genus Arthrobacter; species Arthrobacter sp. P1_B4. The sequence continues at coordinate 21,209 of NZ_JBFTZW010000033.1, read as the reverse complement.
CGACCGGATAGGTGAAGGCACGCATCAGTGACAGCGCAAAGCCGGTGGCAATAAGCCCGGACGCGAGCCGGCCGACACGGAGCGGATTCTTGCGTGAGTCCTTGTAGGCGGGCCTGATGAGCGGGAAAACTATGTAGGCGACGTAGGCCAGCACGAGCCACGTATTCAGGCGCACACTCGGCTGCGAAGCGTAATCCAGCAGCTGCGGTGACGGATTCGGGGCATCCGTCGCCAGAAGGGTCCCAAGCAGGCCCGTGGCGACGATTCCCAGCACGGCCGCTCCGGGCGCCCCGACAGTCCACCTGCGCGCAAGCGGTGAGTCGTAGGCAACGCTGAGGTGCCCGCCCAGGAAGGCGACGGCCACGAGGGCGAAGTATTTGGAGATCAGGTCGGTGCCATTGGTCAGAGGCATGAGCGACTCCACACCCATGTAGACCGGGGGCAGGAGCAACAGATAAGCAAGGGTCAGGAAAATGCCCGACAGGGCGATGCTGCTGGCTTTTCCCTGCAGTGCGTGCTGGTGTCCCAACACCGGCGTATTGATGCGTTTGAACGTCAGGCTGCCCAGGAGAATGAGCATCAGGCTTACCGGGACGACGGTGAGCGGGTTCATCCCAGAAGTTCCGTCATCTTCTCCGCGTATTCGCGGGCTTCCTTGCGTTGCTTCACACGCCTCTGCAAAAGATGAATGCGGGCGGAAATGGCGTCCACTAGGACATCATCGGAAACTTCAAGTAGTTCGTCTTCGCGCGCCCGGATCTGCCACCCTCCCTCGGCCGGCGTGATCAATTCAGTCACCACAAGGCCGGACGCGTACGAGCCCCCGCCGGCCCGAGACGCAGCAATCGCCAAGTGAGGATTCAACTTATTTTCAGTGAGCTGTGTGGCGATATAGGTAAGCGCCATGCCCGTTTCCTCTGACATCCTCTGACGAATGTCCCCCGGGTCGATGGCATCGATCCAGGCCCGAACAGAGCCCTCATGAGGGAAGGCAATGAGGTCGATTCCCTTGCGCATCTCACGGGGATAGTGCCTTTGAGAGGTGCGGAACTGCAGCTCGGCCATGAGATCGGCGTGATGAACCTGGCTCAAAACCTCTGCCGAAGAGGGCTCTATGGGCCGGGACTTAATGATCCGGTACGGACTGAAAACGCTGAGCGCATCGATGACGTTCGTGCCGGTAGCCCTTGCAACGGCAATCACCGTGGACTCCGCAACATTTCCACGCCTGAGCTGATTGTTCAGGGTGCCCCGATTTATACCGGTCAGCGTGCTCAACGCAGTAGGTGACGGGCTGACGGCGCTCCCCTCTAACCACTCCCTAAATTCGGCGGCTGAGACAGGCACGGACACTCCTTAGACAAAGGGCATAGACAAGCACGGGCGATCAATACCTGCTAGGGTTGAACCAATAATTAAACTTTCTTCGATAGATCAAATCTTGGTTGAATCCATCGTATCTTCTGCACCGAGTTTAGCCGGGGCCCACCTACGAGACATGACCGCTAGGCAACACAGCACAGAAGCACAGGGGGAAGCCGTGAAGCCGTCCAAGAGGCTCAGCACCGGAACCGCCGTCGTAGCACCCGTGATGATGCTCGGCTCGGTTTTCGCCATGCTCCTGCTGCTGGCCCCCGCGAAACCCGCCGCGGCTGACTGCGGGCCTGCCGTGTCCGTCGTCATCGACGGCAGCACCAAGGTCGAGGGGTACACCCAGGAGCAGCTGAAGAATGCCGCAGCCATCATGGGCGCCGGCAAGGCACTGAACTTATCCGCAAACGGTCAGATGATCAGCGTCATGGTGGCCCTGGGAGAGTCGGGCCTGCGGGTGCTGGACTCCGGCGACGGTGCCGGCCCGGACTCGCGGGGTTTGTTCCAGCAGCGCGACAACGGCGCGTGGGGCTCCTACACAGACCGCATGAACCCCACCACTAGCGCCACCAACTTCATCAAGGCCCTGCAGGCCGTGCCCGGCTGGGAGCTGTTGGAACCGACCCTTGCCGGTAACAAGGTCCAGCGCAATGCCGACCCGTACCACTACCAGAGGTACTGGCCCGGGGCCGTCAAACTCGTTCAGGCGCTCTCGAACTCGAAGTTCTCCCTGCAAGGCAGCGACTGCGCCATCCCGGGACAATCCGGCGCGGGGGATGACTACCCGTGGAAGAACGCCCCGACCTGGTTGCAGGCCGGAGCGAACACAGCCAGCACGTCACCGCTGGGCATGTACTACCGCGAGTGTGTGGACTTCGCCCTGTGGCGGGTGAACCAGCAGATGGGTTCAACCAGCGCACCGTTCAAGGTCCTCAACGGCACCTTCCGCCCGGACGGGCAGCAGCTGGGTTCCGCAGTGACGTGGAAGGCCGGCTGGGACGCCAAAGGCTGGCCAACCGGCAGCACACCCCGGGTCGGCGCCGTCGTCTGGTACGCGCCAGGGTCCGGGGGAGCGGACCCGAACTTCGGCCACGTAGCCGTGGTCAAGGAAGTCAAGGACAACGGGACCTACGTCGAAGAGGGCTACAACGGCAACCCGGCCCCGGCGGACCACAGCTACTACACCCGGACAGTGGCCAACACCGTCCCCTCCGCTTTCCTGTACCTGCCCACTGAAGAGGAGAAGAAGTGAAGAAGCCCGTGATCCTGCTCGCCGTGGCGCTGCTCTGCGTTTCCTGCGCACCGGTGGCGAACACGACGCCGGCACCGGCGGCATCACCCAGCCAGCCCACAGCGTCCGCGCCGGTCTCACTGAGCGCCAACAGCGGACCCCAGGCGCCCGGGGGCACGGTCCCGGCCACGATCGGCATCACCTGGGATCAGGCCAGCAAGGACAAAGCGGGGGAAGTCGCGGGGAAGGCAATGACGGACTTCGCCCGTCCCACGGTGGAGGAAAAGCAGTGGGCCAATGACCTGGCCCGCTGGCTGACTCCGCAGGCCACCGCTGACTACTCGGCGGTGGACCCGTCCAACGTCCCGGTCAGCCGCGTCACCGGCCCCGCCACGCTGAGCGTCGATGAAGCCAACGGCTTCGGCGTCATGGCAGCGGTTCCCACCAATGCCGGGACCTACACGGTGCAGTTGCTCCGCACGGGCAGGGACGCCCCGTGGAAGGTCAACCGGCTCACCCCGCCCTCGTCCTAAGCGCCGCACCCCTCTCCATCTCACACACGTAAGGAAGAAGCTCATGGGTACTACACCAATCGAGGTCATGGCCTTTCCCAACATCAGGGCCATCGTCCGCGACAACGGAACCGCCGAGGTCGTCGTCGCGGGGAACTCCCGCGTCGTTCCTGCCGGAGACTCCGTTCAGGAACTGCGCAACAATGCCCTGGCCCTCATCGTGGGCGAGGCACAGACCCTCCAGCGCCCCGTGCGGGTCCAGATCGAGGATCCCGAAGGCCACGGTGAGCTCATCGTGCACCCGGATAACAAGATCGAATCCGTTTCCTATGACCCCCGGCAGACCCGCCGCCGGGTAGAAGCTCCGGAAACCACACCCAGGACAGTCGTCCCGGCGATCATTGAGACCGTCCCCGCACCGGAGCCCGTGGCCACTCCAGCAGCGTCCGCGCCAGTTCCTGGCCCGGCGGCACCGGTGGACGCCCAGCCGTGGCCACCTGCCCCCGTCGCAGCCGATGCGGTTCCGGTGCCGGCCAACCCGGAACCGCAGACGGCCGCCGCCGTTACTGAAGAAGCGGCGCCGACGCGGCGCAGCTTGAAGGAAACCTCGTTTCTGGTCAGCGCCCCGGTGCTGGAACCGGCCACTCAGGGTTGGCGGGGAATGCTGACGCGCCTGGGACTGCGGATGGACCCCTCGGAGGAAGAACTCTCCGAGCGGGAGGACATTCGCACGGTGAGCCAGCACTGGCCCGGTCCCCGGACCATTGCCGTGGTCAACCGCAAGGGCGGGGCGAACAAGACCCCCACCGTGGTGATGCTCTCGGCCATCCTCGCCCGCTACAGCGGGGCCGCCGCCGTCGCGTGGGATAACAACGAGTCCCAGGGCACCCTCGGCTGGCGGACAGAAAAGGGCTCCCACGACCGCAGCGTCCTGGACCTGATCGACGCATCCACCGAACTGCTCTCCCCGTCAACGAACGCGGCCGAAATCGCCAAGTTCGTTCACCACCAGACCGCGGACAAGTTCGATGTCCTGCGCTCGGATGAAAACGAGGAAGGCGACCACGAAGTCACCGCCGAGGAAGTCGACATCGCCCACCAGGTCCTCACCCGCTACTACCGCCTCGTCGTGATGGACTCCGGCAACACCGCCCGGGCAGCGAACTGGCGCCGGATGATCGACCACACCAACCAGCTCGTCGTCCCGGTCACCGCCATCGAGGACCGCGCCGAAGCCGCCCGGCTGACCCTGCAGACCCTGGAATCCCGTGGCGGCCACGACGCAGAACTGGCACGGGGCGCCGTCGTGATCGTCTCCGAGTCCACCGACGCCAAACGCAGCATGAGCGGGGATGCCCTGAAGCGGGCCAAGGACGAGGCGCAGCGGATCGCTGACGGCTTCGCCCCGTTCGTCCGGGCCGTCGTCCGGATTCCTTACGATCCGGCCCTGGTCAACGGACCCATCCGCTACGAAGCCCTCCAGCCCGCCACCCAGCGGGCATGGCTCGCGGCCGCGGCCGCCGTAGCCGCTGGCTTCTGAACCACTCACCAACGGACTTTGGAAGGAGGAACCATGCAACAGACATTGAACCCCTGGATCACAAGCCCCGCCACCGACAACGCGGAGGAGGAGGCACAGGACGCGCACCTGCCGCCCGCGGCAGTAATTAGTGCGCCGCTGAGGGGAGTGGTTGAACCGGACGCTGCAGACCGTCTGGCCCGCCGCACGGTCTCAGGTTCTGCAGCGCTGTGGGTCATCGGCGCCCACGGGGGATCCGGTGAAAGCCGCATCGCTGACCTTCTCGACGGGGCGCGCGTCACCGGTCACTGCTGGCCTGTTCTCCAGGACGGCAGCAAGCCGCGGGTGCTGCTGGCCTGCCGTGCAGATATGCGCGGGCTGACAGCTGCACAGAGCGCACTGACCCAGTGGGCATCAGGCGCGGCGCCTGAGCTTGATCTGCTCGGCCTCGCCGTCCTCGCCGACGCACCGGGGAAGACCCCCAAACCCCTGCGTGACTTCACCGCCATCGTCGGCGGGGGCGCACCCCGGCTCTGGACCCTGCCCTGGGTCGAGGCCTGGCGGCACGGAGACTCCACAACCCTGCCGCCGGCCCGCGAATACCAACGCTTCATCACTGACTTAGCCGCCCTGGCTACCACCACCTCACCCGGCACCACGAACTGAAAGGTCTCACCATGAACCCCTTCGCTGTACTTGACGGAAGCGTCATCCCCAACCCCACCCCGGTCGTTCCGGCACAGGCAGGTGGCCTGCTCACGATCCTGAACTGGGCCTCCGGCATCGGGCTGGTCCTCGGCGTCCTGGGCGTCATCATCGTGGGCATCGGCATGGTCATCCAGCTCCAGCGCGGCGAGGGCGCCCAAGCCATCGGCAAGCTCGGCTGGGTCCTGATGGGCTGCATCATCATCACCGGCTCCGCGGGCATCGTCCGCGCCTTCGTCTAAGCCAGCACTAACAGCGGGAGGTTCACCATGAGCCAGTCAACAGAGAGCACCACCGAAAGCAATCCGTTCACCAAACCCGGTTTCATCATTGCTGCCGCGCTGGTGGTCGCGCTGATCGCAGCATCCGTCGTCATCTTCCTGCTCCCCAAAGGACAGGACACCACCCAGCCAGCGCCGGGAACGGCAGCGTCCGCCAACCCGGGCACAGCCAGCCCCAGCGCCACGACAGTTGCAGGCAAGAGCGTCTGCGGCCTGCCCTCAAGCACGGAAACAGCACTGGGGACAGCGCCTAAGTCCAAGTGGGCACTCGTAGGGACAATGGCCGCACCCACCGACCCCAAGACCTTCGGGCCGGGCCTGACAGACGGAGACGGCTTCAGATCATGCTTCGCAAAATCCCCAACCGGTGCCCTTTATGCAGCCGCCAACATCTTGGCTATGGGCTCCTCTGGAGATCCTGTCCTCAGTCAGAAAGCCATGGACAAGCTCTTGATGCCCGGGCCGGGCCGGGATATCGCCAGGGCAGACTCCTCGTCAAAGTCCACGTCGAACACAACCGTTCAATTTCGCGGCTTCGTAATCAAGAGTTACTCACCATTGGCAGCAAACGTTGACCTCGCCTTTCAGACCGACAAAGGGATGCTCGGGCACGCGGTCCTTCCTTTGCAGTGGGCCGATGGGGACTGGAAACTGGCAATTGCCGACTCCGGCCAATTGATCAACGAAATAGCCCAACTTCGAGACCTCAGCGGCTTCATCGCCTGGTCGGGAGCCTGACGTGGCAGAAAAATCATGCGGACCCATCGATGCCGGATGCGCTGTAGGGAACTGGGTCTCGGGGCTCGCCGATGACGCCATAGGCAACATGGCGAAGGCCATCATGGAGGGCATGAGCCAGATGGTGACGACACTGTCTACTTTCTGGGTGTCCATGCCCACAGTGAACCTGGCCAGCTCTGACGGTGCGAGGCCGAGTCCCGTCGTCTCCGTGGTGAACAGCGAATTGATGGTTTGGACTCTGACGCTGGCTGTCCTCGCGGTCATTCTCGGTGGCATCCGAATGATTTGGGAACAACGCGGAGCACCGCTAAAGGATCTGCTCCGGTCCCTCATCACGCTGGCTCTTGTCTCGGGCCTTGGCCTGGGAGTCATCTCAATTCTGGTGATCGCCGCAGATGCGTTTTCGGCCGAGATCATCAAGCGTTCCACGGACGGTAAGGGCTTTGCCGAGTCGATGAAAATTCTCGTGCTGGCCAATCAAACGGGTGTCGGCGTGTTTATCCTCATCGTTCTGGGATTGATCGGTCTGATTGCCTCCCTCGTCCAGGTCGTTTTGATGGTGGTCCGCAGCGGCATGTTGGTGATCCTGGCGGGCATCCTGCCCACCACCGCGGCCTTCACGAACACGGAGATGGGCAGGCAGTGGTTCCAGAAAGCAGTTGGCTGGACTATCGCCTTCATCCTCTACAAACCAGCGGCGGCCATCGTCTACTCGGTCGCATTCCTCCTCATGGGTAACAACAGTGGGAAGGATTCATTGATCACTTCCATCACGGGCTTCACGTTGATGATCGTCGCGCTGTTCGCTTTGCCGGCGCTGATGCGCTTCGTGACGCCGATGGTTGGTGCCGTCGCCTCCGGCGGGGGAGCGGGGGCCGGGGCTGCCGTTGGGGCCATGGCCACAGGCGCCGTGTCCCTGGGCCGCAGCGGCAGCGGTAAGGGCAACGCCGCCCCGACCCCGGCAACCACACAAAGCAACCAGTCAGGGACAGCTCCGAAGGGCAGCAATGGAACGCCTGGCCCGAAGGGGAACGGCGGTCAGCCGACACCGGGGGCTACCGGTCCGGGCGGGGCTACCGGCGCCGCAACCGCGGGGACAGCAGGCAGCACCGGGGCAGGAGCTGCCGCCGGCAGCGCAGGTGCCGCGTCGGGTGCGGCGAAGGCCGCCGGTCCGGCTGGCATGGCCGTCGCCGTAGGAGCACAAGCAGCGTCCAGGGTTTCTCAGGCCGCACACCAGACCGCGCAGGATTCAACCGGCCAATCAGAAAAAGTGGAGGGCCCCAGTGGCAGCAATTAATACCGAATACAAGGAACCGTCCTACGGCAACTGGCGCGTCCCGCGCTCTGCCGGACTGGGCAACCTCGGCGCCATCGGCACCGGCATTGTCATGGCCGGGTTGTTGGCCGGGATCATCAGCTTCGCCATCTGGGGCCTGTTCCCGGGCCTTGCTGTCCTGGCCGTAGCCGGGGCCAGCGCCCTGCTGCTGACGGTCAAGGACAAACACGGCCAGTCCGTTGTTGACCGTTTCGGAACACGGATGAGCTTCCGGCTCTCCAGGTCCTCCGGAACGAACCTCTACCGTTCCGGCCCCCTCGGTGTGACGCAGTGGGGCATGTACCAGCTGCCCGGCCTCGCGGCGAAGTCGACCCTGTACGAGTTCACTGACTCCTACAAGCGCCGCTTCGCGCTCCTGCACGTCCCGGCCACCAGCCACTACACCGTGATCTTCTCCACCGAACCCGACGGCGCGTCCCTGGTGGACCCGGAGCAGGTCGACGTGTGGGTGGCGAACTGGGGCGGCTGGCTCGCCGGCCTCGGGGACGAAGCGGGCCTGGACGCCGCCGCCGTGACGGTCGAGACCGCACCGGACTCCGGCTACCGGCTCCGCAATGAGGTCATGATGAACATCGACCCGAACGCCCCGGATTTTGCCAAGAACGTGCTCAACGAGGTCGTACAGACGTACCCGGAAGGGTCGGCCACGGTCCGGGCCTGGGTGTCCCTGTCGTTTAACGCCTCCCTGCGGGCGGGATCGAAGAAGCGCACACCCGAAGATGTGGCCCGTGACCTCGCGTCCCGGATCCCCGGCCTGTCGGCCCGGCTGCAGTCCACCGGCGCCGGCATCGCCAGGCCGATGTCCGCGCAGGAACTCTGCGAGGTCGTCCGGATCGCCTACGACCCTCCCGCTGCCCTGATCATCGATCAAGCGCACGCCGCCGGCTCCCCGGTGTCCCTGACCTGGGGCGAAGTCGGACCCTCCGCGACGCAGGCCGGCTGGGATGACTACCGGCACGACAGCGCGTTCTCAGTCTCCTGGACCATGACCGGTGCCCCGCGCGGGTCGGTGAACTCCTCGGTCCTGTCCCGGCTGCTGGCCCCGCACGGGGACATTGACCGCAAGCGGATCTCGCTGCTGTACCGGCCGATGGATTCAGCCCGGGCCGCCGCCGTGGTCGAACGCGACCAGAACAACGCCAACGTCCGCATCACCTCCGGTACCCGCCCCTCCGCCCGCGCCCTGGTCGATGCCCGCTCCGCCGTGCAGACCGCCCAGGAAGAAGCCCAGGGCGCCGGGCTGGTGAACTTCGGGATGGTCGTCACGGCCACCGTGACCGACAAGAACCGCCTCCCCGATGCCGTCGCCGCCGTGGAACAGACCTCCGGCACCGCCCGGGTGCTGTTGCGCCGGGCCTACGGCGCGCAGGACACCGCGTTCGCCGCGTCCCTGCCCCTGGGTCTGGTCCTTCCCAGGCACAGCATGTTGCCCTCCGAAATCAAGGATGCGCTCTAAATGGCCCTCAAGGACTTTTTGACGTCAAAGACAGTAAAGCCAGTAAAGGGTGTACCAAAGGACAATGTTGGGAAGCAGCCCCGTGAGGCCGGGCCGGCTGCCCGTGGCTGGACCGGACGCGGCGGCGGTATGGCCCAGCTCGTTCCGTCCGTGAAGGAATACCGGGGAACCACGGTTCAGGTCTGCGGGCTGTGGCCGTTTTCCTCCGGGGCGTCCTCGCCCATGATCGGCGTCCCGCTGGGACGCCATGAGGAAACCCAGGCCACGGTCTGCTGTGACCCGATCAGCTGGTTCCAGCGGGCACGCCTGATTTCCAATCCGTCTGCGTTCATCCTGGGCAAGCCGGGGCTGGGAAAGTCCACCGTGGTGCGCCGGATGGTCATCGGCCTCTCCGCCCAGGGCGTCCACCCCCTGATTCTGGGGGACCTGAAGGGCGAGCACGTCAAAGCGGTTCAGGCGCTCGGCGGCCAGGTCATCAGGCTCGGCCGCGGCGTCGGCTACCTGAACATTCTCGATCCCGGCCAGGCCGTCGAAGCGGCGCAGCTGCTCGAAGACAGCGGCCACCATGAGGACGCCGCCCGGGTCCGCGCCGACGCGCACGGCCGTCGCCTGACAATGGTTGTCTCCCTGATCACGATCAGCCGGAACAACCCGCCCACCGATCAGGAACAGACCATCCTGGACCGTGCCTTGCGGGTCCTCGATGACCGGTTCGACGGTGTTCCTGTCCTGAAGGACCTGCTGGACGTGATCATCTCCGCACCCGATGAGCTCCGGCAGGTCGCGCTTGACCGCGGGGACATGGCCGTCTACCTGCAGGAGACCCGCGCCTTGGAAGCAACCCTGCTGGGCCTGACCGGTGGCGGGAAGCTCGGCGAAATCTTCTCCCGGCACACCACCAACCCCATGATGCGCGACCGCGCCGTGGTCTTCGACGTCTCCAGCATTGACGAGACAGAAACCGACCTCCAGGCCGCAATTCTGCTCGCGTGCTGGTCCTACGGTTTCGGCACCGTCAACGTCGCCAACGCCCTCGCGGACGCCGGTCTGGAACCGCGACGGAACTACTTCGTGGTCCTGGACGAGCTGTGGCGGGCGCTGCGCGCCGGCAAAGGAATGGTGGACCGGGTGGACGCCCTGACCCGGTTGAACCGTTCCGTTGGTGTCGGGCAGATCATGATTTCCCACACCATGTCCGACCTGCTGGCGCTGCCGGCGGAAGAGGACCGGATGAAGGCCCGTGGCTTCGTTGAGCGCTCCGGCATGGTGATCTGCGGCGGCCTGCCGGCCTCCGAGATGCCGCTGCTGACCGCGGCCATTCCGTTGTCCCGGCAGGAGCAGCAGAAGCTCATCTCCTGGCAGGACCCGCCCGCCTGGGACTCCCGCGGGCTCGACGTCGAACCTCCCGGACGCGGGAAGTTCCTCATCAAGGTCGGCGGCCGGCCAGGGATCCCGCTGCTGGTGGGACTGACATCTTTGGAGCAAGGCCCGGATGGAGTCAACGACACCGAGGGGAAGTGGCATAACGCACCGGAAAGCCTCCTCGAGCCAATGACCCCTGACGTACTCCTTGAGGGAGGCTCGCTGTGAGCGCACCGAACCGTAAAGGAATGGGCCTCGGCGATGCCCTGCTGGTCTGGTTCGCCATCGGCTTCATCATCATCTTCGGCGGAGGGACCTACGCGGCCGCCCACCTCGGGTCCTGGATGGCCGGCATCAAAGCACCCCCCAAACATCCGATTGATCTGATCGCCGGGCTCATCAAGGGCCGCGTGCCCTGGCCCGTCCAGTCCACCGTCGCCGCCGCCCTCATGGCCGGCGTGGTCCTGGTCCTGGCCATCGTCGTGCTCGTAGCCTGGAGGAAGGGTGCCTCCAAGCGTGCCCGCGTCGACAAGGCGGCCCGGTACCTGGGCCGGGGGAAGTCCCTGGCCGCGTTCTCCGAGAAGGGCGCGATAGCCACGGCCGAGCGTCTGGGAGTGACAGGCACCCCGGGCATCGTCGTCGGCAAGGTGGTCTCCACCGCCCAGACGTTCATTCAGTCCTGGGAAGACCTCAGCCTCGATATCTGGGGTCCCCGTACCGGTAAGTCCACGTCCCGGGTTATGCCCGCGATCCTGGACGCACCGGGTGCGGTGGTGTCCACCTCGAACAAGCGTGACGTCGTGGACGGCACCCGTGGCGCCCGCGAGAACACAGCCCCGGTATGGGTGTTCGATCCGCAGAAGATCGCCCAAGAGGAACCGGACTGGTGGTGGAACCCGCTCTCCTACGTCACGGACGAGGAGAAGGCGTACAAGCTCACCCAGCACTTCTCTGTCGGTTCACGGGTCCCGGGGTCCAAACCGGACGCCTACTTCGACCCCAAAGCCGAAGACATTCTCTCCTCATATTTCCTCGCGGCCGCGCTCGGGGAACGGCCCATCACGCAGGTCTACCTGTGGGTGACGGAGCAGGTAAACCGTGAACCGATCAACATCCTGAAAGAGCATGACTACGAGCTGCAGTACAAGGGCCTGGAGTCCACACTGGAGCTGGCCGACAAACAGCGCGACGGCATCTTCGGCACCGCCGAGAAGATGATCCAGTGCCTCAAGTCCAGGAACACGCTGCGCTGGGTCGCCCCGACCGGCGGCGCAAGCGTGGCGAGTGATGGCCGCCGCCAGTTCAACCCGCACGCTTTCGCTGCCTCACAGGAGACGATCTACATCCTCTCCAAGGAAGGGGCCGGCTCAGCTGCCCCGCTCACGACAGCGTTGACCGTGGCGATCGCTGAGGCCATGGAGGAACGGGCCGAACGCAGCGGCGGCCGCCTGCCCAAACCTGCGCTGTTCGCCCTCGATGAGCTGGCCAACGTCGTCCGCTGGGCAGCCCTGCCGGACCAGTTCAGCCACTACGGCTCCAAGGGCCTGATCGTCATGGGCATCCTGCAGTCCTGGTCACAGGGTGTCGAGCTGTGGGGCGAGGCGAACATGCGGAAAATCTGGTCCGCCGCGAACGTAAAGGTTTACGGTGGTGGCGTCGCCGAAGAAGGCTTCCTCCGGGCACTCTCTGACCTGATTGGGGACTACAGCTACACCAACGTCTCCATCTCCTCCGGCAAGTCCGGCTCCAGCCGTTCCCGGCAGGAGGGCAAGGAACGCATCTTCGATGTCTCCAACCTCGCGGAGCTGGACCGTGGCCGCGCCGTGGTCCTCGCCTCCGGCGCACCCGCCACGCTGGTCCGGACCATGCCCTGGTACACCGGCCGGCACAAGGAAGCCGTGGAGGCGTCGATCAAAAAGTACAGCCCCCGCCCGGAAGAAGACGCCGTCCCGGTCCCGGCCGCACCGGCAGCTAATCCCTGGGTCACCGGCTAAGGAGAACGGTCAATCATGGCAGATGATTTCGGACTGTTCGACACAGATACTCCCGCACCTAATCCCGGAAAGAGCCACGACGAGGGCAAGGAGAAGGCACCGGAGCTCGTCTACGGCTCGGCCGAAGAATTCCTGCACGAGCAGCTGCTGCCCACGTATGTCCGCAGCGTCACCGGGAAATCAGCAAAGTGGTGCACCGAGTGGTATTTCCACCCCGAAGCCGTCTCACGTATCGCGGCTCTCTGGCGCGCCTGGGAACACCTGCGCCTCGACCCCGCCACCGGCATGAGCGTCTGGTGGCGCGACCACGCAGACCACCACATGAGAATCCTGCTGGACCCCCAAGGACCGTTCTACAACTGCGACATGAAAGAACACCGCGACCCCGAACACCTCGAACCAAAGAAAGCACCAGCCGGATGGTTCCCCGACGCTCGGGCACTGCCTGCCTAGGGGCAGTCCACAGTTGGGGGCAATCCGGGTTATCCACGGCTGGAACGGGAGCCATTTGGGGGAGCTCCCTCAGCAGCAGTAGCGGTGGATAACCCATCAGGATTGTCCCCGGCTGTGGGTACCGAAACCAGGCTGTTGCACAATTCAAATGCGAGGAAGTGTGGGCTGGGGTGGCGCTGACATCAGCGGCGTAATTCCTTACCCCCGGGCGGGTATCTACTCCATACTCGTGGTTGAGCAGCCTGGCAGCGCCTCATGCTTATGTTCAGCTTCTGCCMCTAACGCGGTTGAGACCACCTGCTGCCGGTGAACGGTAGCAGGTGAAGGTGACCTCAAGCGGCCTTACGTTCGAGGAATCCCATACGCGTTTCTCCTGAAATCCCGCCATAAGCAGGCCTCTGCTGTGTTGCTGACGTTCACTTATCGGGGCCTGTCGTACTGTCGGAGCGTGAAGACCCTGATCCGAAGGCCGTACGTCAAGAATCGGCGCCTTGTGCAAACAAAACCATCCYGGCGTCATGACTTACTAGTTGGCCTTGTTTCTGGCGCCATAGTCGCTGCAGCGACAATGTTGGGTCAAGCTGCACTTGACGATGACAGATCCTCTCGAGAGGAGCGCTTAGAGAACCTGCGTTTTGTGCGAGAACGTTCTTCGGAAGTAAAACAGGATCGCCCGTTTCGGGGTATGGACTTGAAAGAAATAAATCTGGCTGGCTTGCAACTATCTGCCGCCGACCTCACTGCTGCCGATCTAACAGCTAGCGATCTGACTGGCACGTCCTTACCGGAAGCCACCTTTAAGGACGCCCAAATTTCCGGGGCATACCTCACTCAAGCTGACCTGAACTATTCGAACTTTATGTTCGCGGACTTGCAGGGCGCCTTTCTAGATCGGGCCCATCTTAAGGCAGCGGCTCTCGACAATGCCAATTTTCAAAATGCACATTTGGAAGACGCCGATCTATCAGAATCTAGCCTTACTGGCACGAATCTTTTCGGAGCTCAACTACTTAGGACCAACCTGACGAACGTCTGCTACGACGAGATAACAGTGTGGCCGGAGGGGTTCACGCCGCCACCAAGCAACCCAACCCATTGCTGGAGCAAGCGAAGTACCTTGCCTCAGGAGTGAAAGTGCCCCCACTCACCATTTACGCCGCGCCGTTGGCTACGGCGTCGAGCTGCGCGTCAGTGACATAGCCGTCCAGATCGCGCGGCTTGGATACGTGCAGCAGGAACAAATGCGGAGCACACTGCATCAGCTCCCGCAGCAGGGCTGGCTGTCAGATTGAAGTCTAAGACTGCTCTCCGGGCATGTGGAAGAGCCGGTTTTGGCACCCTATTCTGACAGCTCTTTCTAACGCTGCCTGACGTCAGGTTGGGGTGTACGTCACGACACCCCAACACACGCGCACCAATACCGGCGGAAGTTTTTGGTTCTCCCGAAATTGAGACGCAGGTGGTGTAGCCCTTAGTGCGCGACCTGACTTCTACTGGCTGAGGTGCGCGATCTGGGTTTGGTGATTGGCGTGCCGAGGTGATGCAGGTTGCGGGTGAACTAGAGCAGCTCACCCAGCTGCGGTTGCGCTGTACCCCCGCAGAAGGCCGTTTCAGTAAAGATCAGCTTCGAGCACTTAACCAGCCTCTTGAGCTTGTCGGGATGCATACACGTGGTTGGCGGACCGGAAAGAAACGAGCTCAGACCTTCCTTGCAAGGCACCGGAAGCTTTTCAAGGGCAGCTAAGCGCCTTACTACGGGGGACATGTCCTGCCCATCCAGGTGCAAGAATTTCATCCATGGCTTTCACACCTCTACACCGCGCCCTTGGGCTCCCTCCTTCCGAGCCGGCCTTTGCTATGCTCCACAGCGCTATCGAGCGGCAGGTTACGGAAAAAGGTGACCTCGATTGGAAGGAGAGGCTGCCTGACAGCCGCAATCCCAAAGCACCTGAGGAGTTTGCTAAGGATGTTGCAGCCATGGTCAACGGTGGGGGAGGGATGATCGTTTACGGCGTGGCCGAAGACAGGGCCAGCAGCGCGGCGAAGGACATAGTTCCCGTAGAGGCGTGGACGGATGCCATCGAGCGGAAACTGAGGGGCTGGGCGTATTCCCTGATCCAGCCGCCGGTTCACGGCCTGGAGTTCACTCCCTTGGAAGACCAGAACGATGGCTCCCTTGCCGTGATCCTGTCGGTGCCGGCAAGTCTGGAGATGCCGCACTTTGCCATGAAGGACGATGCCCTTAGAGCGCCGCGACGTTACGGCGCCCAAACCGTGTTCATGAGCGAGCGGGACATCGAACAGGCCTACCGCACGCGCTTCGAGGACCGCAGGAACAACTCCAGGGACCTCGCGGACCTCCTTGACCAAACCATGAGCGGTCTAAATGACGGAACCGTGCTTGCGGCGGCGGCACGTCCCACAAGCCCCCGTCCTGCATACGCGGGGCGGATCAGCCGGGAGGATGCCGGGAGCATTCTGGCGTCCCTGGTGCACGGGAACCCCTACCTGAAGGGCAGGGACGGATTCGACTACGTCGATTCAAATGCACGAGCCGGGTATCGGAAATGGCGTTCTCTAGGGGGGCGCGGCGGTCAAGCCTCCGGAGTCGTCGAAATCCACGACGATGGAAGCGTGAGCCTGGCTTACCAGGCCCTGGTCAAAGGAAAAGGTTTCGAAACGAACGACGTCCACGCCATGGATGCCCAACAGCTTTCAGCCCACATCGTCCATCTTGCAAGAGCTACAGCCGAGCGGCTGGACATGACCAGCGATTTCGAAATCAGTCTGCTTATGAGCACCGGAGGCGGCCTGCCCATATTCATCCGGACCTTCGAGAAGGGCGTCGACCACCTTCGTGACCGTGACCACCTGACCGGTATCCATAAGTTCCAGCCGGTGACCGGGATTCTCGCTGCCAACAGTCGTCCCGAAGAGGTTCTGGATACGGTCCGCAGTCTGGCCCTGGACATCATGAACCAGGGCGGATCAATGGATCTGGGGAAGCGCTACTTAAAGGCCGAGCTTTGATACGGTCGGCCCCTCAGGCCACCCGGTTGAGAGGCGACACGCCGAAAGTGTCGCGTTCTTGGATTTTTCTAAAGTGGCCATGTAGGTTTCAGGTAGAAAACTACAGGAGGTTGCTTTGAAGAACGCGGTCGACGTCGAATGGTCATTTCGTCGCTTTAGTGCCCACGGAAAGAGCCTTCCTGAGACCATCCTGACCACCCTTAAGGACTGCCACAATGAGCATGCCGACGGCCAGGCGCTAATCCGGTCGAAGCATAAGCGGTCCTACGGTCAGGTGAGCTACACCGTCCAGGAGAGGCTCGAGGAGGCGCTGGCGGGCCTTGAGGGAGTCGAATTCAAGCGCCCTGGCCGCGGCAAGCCCAAGGTACTCGTCGTCAACGGCACGGCTCTCGTTCCTTGGCGGTACTCCAGGCTGGCGACGGCAGACCTGCACCAGCAGAAGTATGGGACTTCGGATTCCCGGATCGGCACTTTTTCCATGCCGGTGGGCCCCTCACAGGGCATGCTCGACCTCGGGGACGGCGCCCGCGCCACCCTGACGCCCGAGGAAATCGAACTTGTTGACGCTCTGCAGGAGATGGACGGTTCCGAGTCGCTCAAGCACCACCGGGTAGTAGTTGTTGCCTATGCCAGCAACCATCAGGCATTGCACCATGCAGTGTGGGCTGATGCCCAACTGGATGAGGACGGCATGCTTATCCTGCAGAACACCCAGGAGCTGTTCCATGCGGATTCAGCGGATGCAGCAGCAAAGCCGGAGCCGAAGAGCTTCGATTCCGAGCCCCGCCGTGGCCTCAACCTGATGCCTAAGGAAGCATCCGGATCATGACCAGGCAGCTCACTCTGTTTTCAACCGAAGAACTGATGTCGACCCAGGCTGTCAGAGACTACTTTGATGCTGCCAGGCTGACGCAGGCGCGGCGGCTGGCAGGGATTACCAAGCAAGCGCTTGGCGACGCGGTTGGTGTCTCGGGAGCGGCCATCGGCCAATACGAGGCCGGCGTGACACCACGTCCCGAGGTACTCGGCCTGCTGGCCAAGGAGTTGGGACAGCCCGTTGCGTTCTTTGCCATGGGCCGGCCGATAGGAAAACTGGACGTCTCCCAGGCCCACTTCCGCAGTCTTCGCTCGACGCGTGCGTCGGAGCGGCTCAAGGCCACTTCCTTTGTCGAGCAGGTGTGGGAGGTAACTTTCGCGCTTGAAAAGCGGGTAGCTTTCCCGGATGTGAATGTCCCGTTCAATGACGCGGACAGCAGCATGTCCGCCGTAGAAGCAGCGCGGGCCCTCAGAGCCTACTGGGAGGTTCCAAGCGGGCCGGTTTCCAACCTGGTGGAGCTCATGGAGCGCAACGGCATCGTCGTTTCGGTTCTCACTCTGCGTGGCGACCAGGATGAAGCCGCGAGGGTGGACGCGTTCTCGACAGCTGCACTCAACCGCCCCATCGTCGTCGTGACCCCGGAAAGAGCCCGTTCTGTCTACCGGCACAGGTTTACGTGCGCCCATGAACTCGGCCATCTCATCCTCCATCGTGAACTCGCTGTCGGGGACCCGCGGCAGGAACGTGAAGCTGATGCATTTGCTGCCGAGTTCCTGATGCCCCGGTCTGAGATAGAGCCGGTTCTGCCCGCCACCATGAACCTTCCACGGCTTGGCCAGATCAGCCAGACGTGGGGCGTGTCGCCGGAAGCGCTGGTGTTTCGCATGCAGGAACTCAAGGGCGCCTCAGACGTTTCCGTTCGACGTGCGTACCAAAAGCTGAGGTCGGGCAACCGGCAGGAGGCGTCCGTGGCTGACTACCCGGGAGAAGTCCCGATGCTGCTGACCGAGGCAATGAAAGTTGCTGAGAAAATAGGGTTTTCTGTGGTCGATCTGGCAAATGAGCTCAGGTGGGCTCCGGAACGGGTTCGGCAAGTGCTGGGGCTTGTGGACGAGCGGCCTAGGCTGACGCTGGTTCGCTGACCAGGAGCCTGATACGGGTACTGCAGACCAAGGAGCCCGGACCCGCTGAAGGGTCCAGAAAGACGTGTAGTGCGCTGCGAAACAGGTATGTGGGGGGAACGTCCTGCGGAGCTCGGACCCGAAGGGCTTTCGGTGGTGGCCACGCCAGCCCCGGCCTTGGTTGATGCAGCGCAGCAGTTGGCTCAGATGCCGGGCGCAGAGAAGCTGAAGGTGCGATCCGGGGAGCATATAGCGGCGATCCTTCTCACCGCACTGCACTCTCTGCCGGTGGCCGTGGATGAAGACGGCGGGGTCGACCTTGTGTTTGAGCGCAGCAGCGCTCAAACACCGCCCTGGCCGTTCGGCGAGTCGCTCAGCGCAGCTGTAGAGGTCAAGTCGCTTCCTGGAAAGTGGCGCAAGCACGAATACACTATGAGGCTGGGCGACACCTACCAGGTCAAAATACAGAACGCCCTTGAGATTCTTGAACTGGGCTCGAAGAAGATCACGGAGGCTTCGGAGGCCCTGCGGCACAAAGTCGGATCCTCCGGCGTGTCCAGGAATGCCTTCTTGATCATCCATCCCATGGACGGGTTTGCGTCGGAGCTCATCACCGGGGGACCGGTGATCGGGCATCTACTGCCCGCCTTGGATGAACGCGTACCTTTGGACTCTCTGTGGGTCTTTTGGTATCCCGGGCTGCTGTCCAAATGGTCTCGGATGGAGCGCCACTGGACGGACTATTTATTCGCAGAGACCAGTCCGAACGATCCTTCGCGGGGCGATGCCATAGAGGCTGCTGAAGACATCTTTCTGGAGGGTATCGGCTGGACCGGCGGATCCCCTTGGCGGATGGCCTTTAACTAGTTTTTCAGCCATGTCTCCCAGGACATCACACCATCGTGCGGCGGCGGCATTTTGTCTTGCGAGAGGGGGTGTGGGGTAGACCCGTTTTAGGAGGCTTGTGCAACTATCAGCCTGCTTACTTGACGTAATCTTCATTATCGGCGTTTGAGTGGGACGAGTAGAAGTAGAGAGAACTCGTCTCACTTTGTTTTTGTGTGGCTTGCAAAGCCTTGTTGGCGAATTGCCAAACGAGCTGGCGAATCCTGCCAGCGAGTTTGCGAACCGTTAGTGCGGCTCACTGAACCGGGGCCACGCATGCTGCGTGCTGGACAGAACTGCGGCTTGGTCGCCGCGCGCAGGATAATCATCCTGAGCGCTCTGGAATTGAACTTTCGCCAATTCCCTTGGCAACGTTTGAGCCCCGGCATCGATCTCGAGTTCTTTGAGCGTCGCAGGCGCGGCACCAGATCCGGCAGCGCCGCCGCCAGGAGTCGCCCGCACGGGGTCCCGAGGACCGCCCAACAGAACCTCAAGGCCTCGATCACCGGCTCCCCGTAGAGCGGCGGCCATGGCGGCCTGGGCCGCACGGGCTTCAGGACCAGCGCGGTCCGCAAGGCCTTGCGCGCGTGGTCGCGGTGCCATCCGGTCGTTGCGCACAGCTCATCCAGAATCTGCTTCTTCACTGCCCTGTCCGATCGGGCGTAGCGGGTGGCGATGACCTTCGTGACAGCCCTGCGTTCACTCATCGAAAGCTTCATGGCTCACAGTGCCGAAGCGGCAGACATCGCCCCGGCGGACACGCCGCTCCGCGGGCATTCTCAAATGATTCTTCGAATAACGCTCCGCGGGCATCTTTCATGAGTTGATCGGCTGCCTACCGGCCGCGCCACGGATGGAGGAAAATTCTGTGGTCGTCCGGTGACCCCGCGTTGACTTGGTGCGGTTGGAGCCAGCAAATGAGTTTGGAGACCGGAGGCCGCTGACAGGAACTACGGATTGTTGCTTCGAGCACGTGAGTCAGACTCTTTCGTCCTGCAGGCCTCCCCGGGCGGCACCGCCGCAACGGACCGGAGAAGGGACGATCGATGGAAGTGTTACGAGAACGGTGCGCTGCTCTGGACATCAGCAAGCGTGACGTCAAGGCATGTGTCCGGGCGCCGGACCCGCACCGGAAGGGTAAAAGGTCGCAGGAAGTTCGAACCTTCGCGTCCATGACTAATGCTCTGCTGGAGTTAAAGGATTGGCTGATCAGCGAACGGGTCAGCGTGGTCACGATGGAAGCTACTGGCGACTATTGGAAACCCGCGTATTACCTGCTGGAGGACGCCGGGTTCGAGTTGATGTTGGTCAATGCCCGCGATGCAAAGGGCTTCCGGGCCGCAAGACGGACGTCAGTGATTCGGCGTGGCTATGTCAACTCATCGAATGCGGGTTACTGCGGCCCTCGCTGGTTCCGCCCGAGCCGATCCGCCGGCTGCGTGATCTCACCCGGTATCGGACCACGACAATCCGGGAACGCAACAGGGAAGCGCAACGACTGGAGAAGGTCCTCGAAGACGCCCGCGTGAAGCTCTCCGTGGTGGCCACAGACATCCTCGGGGTGTCCGGTCGGGCGATGATGCAGGCCCTCATCGACGGTGAACGGGACCCACAGGTCCTCGCCGATCTGGCCAAACAGAAGCTGCGGCTCAAACACGATGCCCTGGTCGAGGCGCTGACCGGTCGCTTCAATGACCACCGCGCGTTCCTCTGCGCAATCATCCTGCGCCGGATCGATGAACTGAGCGCCGTCATCGAGGAGGTCACCAAACGGATCGACGCCGAACTCGCCCCGTTCGCCGACACGGTCGAGCACCTGGTGACCGTCCCGGGTATTGACCGCAAAGGCGCTGCGGTGATCATCGCCGAGACAGGTGGTGACATGACCAGGTTCCGGACCGCCGCGCATCTGGCTTCGTGGGCGGGAGTATGCCCTGGCAGCCACGAATCCGGCGGAATCAAAAAGCCAGGAGGCCGGCGAAAAGGCAACAAAGCACTCGGAGCTGCCTTGGGCAACGCGGCCATGGGCGCAGCCCGGACCAAAAACACCTACCTTCGCGAACGTTACTACCGGCTCGCTGCCAGACGAGGCAAACAACGAGCCATAGTCGCTATCGAGCATTCTTTGCTCACCGCGATCTGGCACATGCTTGTGAACAACCTCGACTACCACGAACTCGGACCGACCACTTCACCCGACGCGACCCCAGCCACGTCATGCGTCGCGTCACCAAACAAGCCAATGCGCTCGGCCTTACAGTCCGATTCGACCCGATCCGTCAAACCGCAGCGGCAACCTGAACCACTCACCGTCCATTTTCGAGTCAGTCAACGCGCCCTCTTCCCTTGCATGCGACCGAGACCTACAATCTCTTAAATCTGAACCTCACATAAC
>NZ_JBFTZW010000032.1:0-34419 GCF_056406555.1 Arthrobacter sp. P1_B4 | reverse complement strand
CCCCGAGGGCTTTGAGGTCCTGGCGACGACGGCGGGTGCCGACGTCGCGGCGTTCGCCAATGAGGACAAGCGCCTCTACGGCGTCCAGTGGCACCCAGAAGTCAAGCACTCGGCCTACGGCCAGCAGGTCCTGGAAAACTTCCTCTTCAAGGGCGCCGGGCTGGAACCGAACTGGACCACCGGCAACATTCTCGAAGAACAGGTCCAGCGGATCCGTGACCAGATCGGCGACGCCCGGGTCATCTGCGGCCTCTCCGGCGGCGTCGACTCGGCTGTGGCCGCCGCCCTGGTCCAGCGCGCCGTCGGCGACCAGCTGACCTGCGTCTTCGTGGACCACGGGCTGTTGCGCGAGGGCGAAGCCGAACAGGTCGAACGCGACTTCGTCGCCGCCACCGGCGTCAAGCTCTACGTCGCCAACGAGCAGGAGCGCTTCCTGAGCGCCCTTGCCGGCGTCAGCGATCCCGAGACTAAACGCAAGATCATCGGCCGCGAATTCATCCGCGCCTTCGAGGAAGCCGAACTGGCGATCATCGCCGAGGCAGCGGCACACGGGGAAAAGATCAAGTTCCTCGTCCAAGGCACCCTGTACCCCGACGTCGTTGAATCCGGCGGCGGCGAAGGTGCGGCCAACATCAAGAGCCACCACAACGTGGGCGGGCTCCCCGAGGACCTGCAGTTTGAACTGGTTGAACCGCTGCGCGCCCTGTTCAAGGACGAGGTCCGCGCGGTCGGTGCCCAGCTCGGCCTGCCGCAGGAAATCGTCGGACGCCAGCCCTTCCCCGGCCCGGGCCTCGGCATTCGGATCGTCGGCGATGTCACCAAGGAACGCCTGGACCTGCTCCGCAAGGCCGACGCGATCGCCCGCGCCGAGCTGACCGCGGCCGGACTGGATGACGAAGTGTGGCAGATGCCCGTGGTGCTGCTGGCGGACGTCCGCAGCGTGGGCGTCCAGGGCGACGGCCGCACTTACGGACACCCGATTGTCCTGCGCCCAGTGTCCTCCGAGGACGCCATGACCGCCGACTGGTCGCGGCTGCCCTACGATCTCCTGGCCAGGATTTCCAACCGGATCACCAACGAGGTGGACGGCGTCAACCGCGTGGTGCTGGATGTGACCAGCAAGCCGCCGGGAACCATCGAGTGGGAATAGCAATCTGAGTGGCCGGCCTTTCGAGGCCGGCCATTTCATTTTGTTCCTGACAATGTTTCTGACAATTCAGCCTGAATTTCGCACCGCCCAGTGTTGCGGCCCCGCACCTGCGGGGGATTCGGGCTACCCTCGAAAGCATGCCGGTATGGTCCAAGGCGTCCCGCGCGAGCCTGGCAACCGCGAGCACACAAGATGCGGCCAGGGAAAGCGCGGACGCAACACAGACGAGCGTTGATACGACGAACCCGCCAGAGTCGAGCCCGCCGCGGTCCGGCACAGAGAAGTCGAGCACAGAAAAGAAGGCAGCAGTGTCAGTTGGTCAAGGCCACCCCGAGGGCTCCGAGGAGTTCAGGAAATGGCTGTCGGGGCTCAAGCCCGTCACCGGTGCAGATACCATGCTGCGCTTCACCAAGACGCCCGAAGGCTCAATTGACCTGACTCATGCCCATCCCTCCGGGCTCGCCCAGCTGATGGCAGGGCGGCGTACCCGGCTCTCGACCCTGATCCGCGACCGCCAGCAATTTGTTGTCGCGGCCAGGGCATCGCGCAACCTGCGCTCCAAGATTTTCGAACTCGCCAATGACCGCGGCATCGACGCGGGGTATTTCTCCGCCGGCACGGTCGTCTGGACCTCCGCCGTCGGCGGCAAACCGCAACGGATCTCGGCCCCGGTCATGCTCACCGCCATCTCCCTCACGGTGCGCCCCGGCGAGGACGACTACGAGCTGCAGCTCACCGAACAGGCGCAGATCAACCCGGCGCTGGTCCGGCACCTCAAGACCGTCCACGGGATCGTTTTCGACGTCAACGCGGTGACGCGGATGGCGTACAGCACGGCCCGTTACGACCCGCAGCCCGTTCTGGACCGCCTGGGCACCCTCGTCCAGCCGATTCACGGCGCGGAGGTCGAACACAACCTGCTCGTCTCCACCTTCGCCGACCTCTCCGGCAACCTCGATGATCCGTGGATCAACCAGAACAACCCCCTGGTCACCGCGCTGGCTCGGTCCGGTTCCGGCGAACTGGTCGACGTGCCTGCGCTGGAACCCGGCCGCTTCCCCAGCACGGACGACCGTGACCCCGCCGACGAGCTTCTGCTGCTCGACGCCGACACGGACCAGCAGTATGTGGTCGACGCCGTCCGGGCGGGCGACTCGCTGGTGGTCAGCAGCCCGCCGGGCACGGGCCAGACCCAGACCGTCATCAACACCATCGGCGCCCTGGTTGACGAGGGCAAGTCCGTCCTGGTGGTTGGTGACAGGCGGGCCAGCCTCGCCGAGATCTCCGGTCAGCTGGATGGCCTCGGCCTGGATTCGGTCCTCTTGCAGCTGACAGGCAGCGCCAGCCCGCTGCAGCTGAAGGGCCAGCTGGTCCGGGCGATCGTCCGCAACGAGAAGTCGCTGCAGCCGCAACTGAGCAACCTGCACGCCACACTGACCGGGCACCGTCACGCCCTCATGGACCACGTGGCCTCCCTGCACAACGTACGGGCGCGCTGGGGTTGCTCGCCGTATGAGGCCATGCAGTCCCTTGCAGAGCTGACCTCCATCCAGCCGGCACCGGCGACGACCGTCCGGCTCAAACGCAGCGTGCTGGACAACATCCGGGACCGCGAGGAGCTCGCGGGCCGGCTCCGCCGCGCCGCCGAGCTCGGCAGCTTCAGCCGCGCGTCGACCACCAGCCCCTGGCACGGCGCGCGCCTGCTGACCCGCAAGGAGACGCAGGAAGCGCAGGGCGTTGCGCAGTCCGTTTCGGAAAAGCTGCCGTTACTGCGCGGGCGCATGGCTGCCGTGGCGGAACACGCAGAGATCCGGCTGGGCCGGACCTTCGCCGAATGGGGCGAGCAGATCGAACTTCTCGTGGCCGTCCGCGAAAGCCTGGACAAGTTCACTCCCGACATCTTTGACCGGCCCGTCCACGACCTGATCTCGGCCACTGCGTCCTCTGCCTGGCGCAGGGAACGCGGGATCGAAATGCCGTCCATGCAGCGCTCACGCCTGCGCCGCGTGGCCAAGGAGTACGTCCGGCCCGGCGTGCACATCGCGGACCTGCACAGCTCCCTGGTCCTCGTGCAGGAACAGCGCGCCGCATGGTCCGGCTACGCGACCACGCAGCGGCACCCGGCCGTGCCATCCGGGCTGGCTGAAATCACCGGCCTTTACCGGGAGCTCGCCGCGGAACTGGCTGAACTGGGCCTGGCTGTCAAGCACACCGCCGCCGGCGGCGACCTGGACCGCGCACCCTACGACGAACTCCTGCCCCGGGTGCGGCGGCTCGTCGCCGACACCGCGACCCTTGAAACCCTTCCGGAGCGAACGCTGCTCGTCGAAAGCATGCGAGAGCACGGCCTGGGCGAGCTTCTCGCCGACCTTGCCGAGCGCGAGGTCCCGGAGGGTTCGGTGACCGCCGAACTGGAGCTGGCCTGGTGGCAGTCGGCCCTGGAGGCCATGATCAGCGGCGATGACTACCTCGCCATGTCCGACGGCGACGCCCTGCGCCAGCTTGAGGCGGAGTACCGTCTCGCGGACAACGCCCATATCGCCAGCGGCGCTGCCCGGCTGCGCTGGAACCTGTCCGAGCGCTGGCGCGCTGCCATCTCGGCGTACCCCCGCCAGGCCGAGCTGTTGCGCAGCCTGCTGAAGGACGGCCGGGTGACCCTGGCAGCCCTGAGCGGCCAGGCGCAGGAGCTGCTGCCCACACTGGTGCCGGTGTGGTCCGTCAGCCCCTACCTCATGACGGGCCTGCTGCCGATCGAGCAGACCTTCGATGCCGTCGTGATCCTCGACGCCGAGACGACCTCGTTGCAGGCCGTCCTCCCGGCGATCGCCCGGTCCCGGCAGGTCATCGCCTTCGGCGACGAACAGACCGCCAGCCCCCGGACCTTTACCGTGGGCGTCGAACGGCTCGCCGCGGGGGAGAGCTCCTACCAAAGCGTTGAGAGCTCGTACCGGGCACTCTCTGCCGTGCTTCCGGTCTGGAACCTGAGGACCGTGTACCGTGCGGTCGATGAAGACCTGGTGCGCCAGCTCAGCAAGGGTTTTTACGGCGGGGAACTCACCCGCCTCCCGGAGGGCCAATCCGCCACAGGGCTGGACCGTACCCTCAGCGTGGAGTACCTCCCCGACGGCACGGGGCTGCCCAGCGCTGACCATGACGGCGTCGAATCGGTTGTTGCCGAGGTCAACCGTGCGGTGGAGCTCGTCTTCGAACACGCCCGGCTCCGCCCCCGGACATCGCTGGCCGTGGTAACCGGCAGCCTTCGCCATGCCGCCCGGATCGGCGAGGCCATCAGGGCGCAACTGCCCAACTACCCCATGCTGGGCAGCTTCTTCAGTGCGGGGGACGAGTCCTTCCGCGTGGTGGATCTGGAACGGGCCCAGGGCCTGGTCCGCGACCACGTCATTTTTTCCCCGGGCTATGGCCGCACCCCGCATGGGCGCACCCTCCACAGCCTCGGGCCGCTTTCCGCCGAAGGCGGCCGAGCAAAATTCGCCCTGGCGATGACGCGTGCCCGCCGGTCCCTTCACGTGCTCAGCTGCTTCCGGCCCGAAGACCTTGACGTCAGTCGCCTCAGCCACGGCGCCGTGGACTTCTACGAACTCCTGGACCGTGAGATCGCGGGCAACACGGACCTTGGCAGCCCCGCCTCCCGGGCCGCGGCCAGCGAGCAGGCGCTCGGCGCCGATCCGCTCGTGGCGGACCTGGGTGACCGGCTCCGGGCCCGCGGGGCACGCGTGTGGCACCAGTACGACGGCGTCCTGAACATGGTGGCGGCCGCCGATCCGATGACCACGATCGGCCAGGACGATGCGGAGATTCCCCGTCCGGTGGCGATCGAGTCGGATGGCACCAGCCACTACCGGCGGATGAGCGTCCGGGAACGGAGCAGGCTCCGGCCGCAGCTCCTGGAGCGGCTTGGCTGGCGGTACATGCCCCTATGGACCATAGAGGTCTTCACCGACCCCTCGGCCTGCGCCGACCGGATTGGCGGCTACCTCGGGTTGGAGAAGCCCGTCGTGTCCAGCAGGCTGCGGACATCGCACGGGTTCTTCGACGACGGCATCGAGCATTTGGCGATCGACGAGGCGCGGGCCGCCGAGTACCACGTGGCGGCCGAACCCTCGGGACAGGTGTTCCGCGGCCACGAAACTGCTGGCCAAGAATTCCGCCGGCAGGCACCACCATCAGCAATGACAGGCAATACAGGCAGTAAGGAGGCCGGCGGCATGAGTGCGGACGGCATCACCAGCAACACCGGCAACACGAACGACACTGGCAACACCGGCGCCACCGGCGACACCCACGCCACCGGCGCCCGCGAAGCCGGCGCGGCGGGGGCCGCGGCCAACACCGCTGGGCCGAAGACCGGCGAATCGACCGGGGAACCGACCGGCGACGGGCCGGACCAGGAGGCCGCGAAGGAGACGTCCCGCCGTTCGGAGGCACAGGCCACGGTTCCGGAGGGTGCGTTGCCGAACAAGGCGGCGGAAGACGACCCCCGGCGTTGGGGTGACCAGCCTGATAATTACGATCACGACGCCTGGCTCCAGGAACAGAAGCCGCCGCACTGGGGCTGACGTGGCTGCCCGCAGCCCAGAGCCTGCGGGCGTAACCCGCGTCGGTGCAAATTGCCCGGGCCCTGGCCCGGCGGGAACGCCCTGCTGGCTGGACAGTTAGCCCGGCGGTGATGCCACAAGCACGAAAAACAATTTGCCCTGGGTAGACGCGCCCGCCAGCCTTCGGGCCTGCTCGGCGGTCGCTGCCACCACCACCAGCCCGTCAGTCTCCGCAGTGGCGGGCCAGGGGCTGGCCTTGCCGCCCTGCGCCGACGTCCAGAGCACGGGCACGGCTTCGGCCACGATTTGGCTTTCGCCGGGTTGTTCCATGCCGTTGCTGGCAGTGAGCACCACGTTGACGAGCTGCCCGGGGGAGACGAGTTGGATGGAGGCCGGATCTGCCATCCTCAGCGGCACGGCCGCAGAGCCGCGTGGGCTTCCGGCGAGCAGGCCCGGTCCCAGGATCTGGGCGTCGGTGAGGAGCTGGCCCTGGCGCAACGGTGCGGCCAGCTGTTTTCCCTCGAAGGCGGTCTCGCTGCCGGGGCTGCCCGCAGGAATAAGGCCGGGTGGCACGCTGATCCTGCTGAGATCGCCGGGTCCCAGGGACTTTCCAGCGGGTAGATCGGCCGCGGCGGCGAAGGCTGCGACAGTGTCAGTGGGCGCTGGAGCCAGTTGCTGAACTGTCAGTCCGGCGGGGATGCAGAACAGGAGGGCCGCGATAAGCCGCCGGTTCCGGCTCAGCCAGCCGCGCAGGCGGCGCCACGACGGACGGCCCCGGGGCGGATGCCGGCGGGGTTTCGCGGGACCGATCCGGCTCCGGAACGGAAGGCCTGCGGCGGAAAACGTGGCGGCAGGAAGGCTCGTTGGGTGGATCCCGGTACGGGACCAGCGGCCGGGGCCAGCTTCAGGCAATGCGGCGCGGAGCGGCCTGAACGAAGGCGCGGAAGGCCCAGGAGCCGCCGGGGCAGCCGTGTTGAACGAAGGCGGGGAAACCGCGGTGAGGAAAAGTTCCATGCCGCCACGCTACGGATCCGCGCAGAGGGGCGGGAGCTGCGGAACGTCCTATGTGGACAACGGCACAGCGGGCAGGGGCCAGCGCCGGGCAATGCCCAGGATCAGCCGGCCGTGGCCCAGTCGGCGGCCGGCGCCAACCCGGCAGGTGCCTTAGCTGGCCGCGGCGGCGGGCGCGGGGGTGGCCGCGGGAGCTGCAGGAGCCGGGGAAACCGTGCTGCCCTTGGTGTCGCGCGAATCGGTCCGGTAGAAGCCGGAGCCCTTGAACACTACGCCGACGCTGTTGAACTTCTTGCGCAGCGTGCCCTGGCACTCGGGGCAGGACGTCAAGGAGTTGTCGCTGAACGACTGCACGATCTCGAAGGCGTGGCTGCAGTCCTTGCAGGCGTATGCATACGTGGGCACTGGAAATCCTCCTCAGGGGCAAACGAGCAGGTCCCGTGCCGCCGAGTCCGGATCACCGCCGATATGTCTATCGACCTGTTCCGTCCTTAGCAGTCGCAGGGCCTGAGTGCCAATTCTATCACCTCGGCGGGAACTCGGATCAGGCGGGCCGGGATCGGCCGAGCCGGATGATCCCGCCCGGGGTCAGCGCCGTGTCGACTTTCCGGTCGAACGACTCCGCGGGGATGCTGCCTGCGGGCAGCACCTCCGTGTCATAGACGACGGCGGCAGTCGGCAACGCGACAGCGTCGGCTGCAGCGTCGGCCGCCCCGGCGTCCGCCCCGCCGGACGCGGAGGACATGGCAGCCAGGGCGGCAAGGAACTTGTCGTAGTAGCCGCCGCCTTGCCCGATTCGGTTGCCCGAGAAATCCACTGCTGTGGCCGGCAGGATGATTGCGGTGGCGTCCCGCATGATTTCGGTGCCGTGGCGCTCTCCGACAGGCTCCTGGATGGGCGCGTACCGGCTGCGGACAAACCCGGACTGGGGAGTCCAGTACACCCAGCTGAGCTCGATGTCGGGTTCGCAAACGGGCAGCAGCACCCGGTGCCCGGCCTCGACCAGGGCAGTCAGCAGTGGCAGCGTGGGCGGTTCGGCGCCCACCCCGAGGTACGCCGCGAAGGTGCCCTGGCGGCGGGCAAGCCCGGAGGCCCACTCGAGCCCATGGCTGGCGATGCCCGCCGCGGCGGTGTCCTGTGCGGCCAGCGGGAGTGCGGAACGCGCCGCCCTGTGGCTGGAGCGAATTTCCTCTTTTGACGCCATCTTGGCCCGTCCTCTGCCTCTTGCGGCCGCGCTGCACCGGCGGGCCCGGCAGGCGGTTCGCATAATGATTACGCAATGATTGGTCCCTCCGTTAGATTAGTCGTGTGAATACACCCATCGCTTCCGTCCGCAAGGCCGTTATCCCCGCCGCGGGCCTTGGTACCAGGTTTCTCCCGGCCACAAAGGCCATGCCCAAGGAAATGCTGCCTGTCGTTGACAAGCCAGCCATCCAGTACGTCGTCGAGGAGGCCGTGAATGTCGGCTTGAACGACATCCTGATGATCACTGGCCGCAACAAGCGGGCGTTGGAGGACCACTTCGACCGCGTCCCCGCGCTGGAGTCCACCCTGGAGGCGAAGGGTGACACTGCGAAGCTCGAATCCATTCAGGCCGCCAGCAACCTCGGTGACATCCACTACGTCCGCCAGGGCGATCCCATGGGTCTCGGCCACGCCGTCCTTCGGGCCAAGCAGCACGTCGGGCAGGAGCCGTTCGCCGTCCTCCTGGGAGATGACCTCATTGACGCCCGCGATGAGCTCCTCAGCACCATGATCGAGGTCCAGGCCAAGACCGGCGGATCGGTGGTCGCTCTGATCGAGGTGGACCCGTCCCAGATCAGTGCCTACGGCTGCGCGGACGTCGAGGCAATCGGCGGTGAGGACTACGTCCGCATCAACCAGCTCGTGGAGAAGCCCGATGTGGCGGACGCCCCGTCCAACCTGGCCGTGATTGGCCGCTACGTGTTGCACCCGGCCGTCTTTGAAGTGCTGGAGCGCACCGCGCCCGGCCGCGGCGGGGAAATCCAGCTCACGGACGCCCTGCAGGAACTCTCGGCCGGCACCGGCGAGGGCTACGGCGTGTACGGCGTCATCTTCCGCGGCCGCCGCTACGACACCGGCGACAAGCTCAGCTACCTCAAGGCCTGTGTCCAGCTCGCCTGCGACAGTGAGGACCTCGGCCCGGGCCTGCGCGAATGGCTGCCCGGCTTCGCGTCCAGCCTGGCCCCCAGCCTCGCCAAATAACTCCCGTGGGGGGCAGCTTCACCTGGCCGGTGACCTTGGAGAGCGGCGACATCGTGTTGCGCCCGATCCGGTACCGGGACCGCAAGGAGTGGACAGCGCTCAGGTCCCGCAACTGCGAGTGGCTGGCCCCCTGGGAGGCATCGAACCCGGTCCCCGGCGGCGGCCTGCCGGACTACCGGCAGATGGTGCGCTCGCTCAAGGCCCAGGCCGCGCAGGCCACGGCCCTGCCGTTCGTAATCACGGAGTGGACACCAGGCCATCAGGCGCCGGTGATCGTGGGGCAGCTGACGGTGTCCTCGATCGTCTGGGGATCGGCCATGATGGCGACGCTTGGCTATTGGGTCGACAAGGAAAGGGCCGGCCGGGGGATCGCCCCGACCGCCGTGGCCATGGCGACCGACTATTGCTTCGGCACCCTTGGACTGCACCGCATGGAGATCAACATCAGGCCGGAGAACGCCCCGAGCCTGCGCGTGGTGGAGAAACTTGGGTTTCGTGACGAGGGATTCCGGCCCCGGTTCCTGCACATCAACGGTGAATGGGCAGACCACCGGACCTTCGCGCTCACGGCTGAGGAAGTGCCTGAAGGCCTCCTCGCGCGGTGGCTGAGAACCCGCCGGTCCTGAGGCCCGTGAGAGCCGCCTGACCAGCCACGACGCCCCGACGCCGGCCAGTCGCCGGTGCGCGCGCGACACACCCCTGACAATGCGGGGCAGCACCCCATATACCTCATACGGTTTTGAGTGTGGACTTCCCTCTTAGCAGCTCTGTGATCCTTGTCATTGCTGTTGCGCTCTGGATCGTGTGGGTGGCGCCTTACGTTCTCCGGAACGGACGCCACCAGCTGCAGCCTGCAGGCGAATTCCTGGCGGATGTCATTGACATGGAACCAGCAGATCCACATGCGGGGAAGGTTATGAAAATGGCGGCGCAGCAGGAGAAACCCATGATCAGCACACAGCGCGCAGACCCGGCCGGCGGCACACCTGGGCCTGGGGCGGGCAAAGCGGCAAACCCTCGGGTGAGCCCGATTGCTGCGGCGGGCTCCCCGGCGTTCCGGATTCGATGGGGGCGGTTGGTGCTGGCGGTAGCCGGGCTCCTGGCTCTTCTCACGGCAGTGGTGTCCGGAGCCCTTCGACTTTTCGGCATCGGTTCAGGCTGGCTGCCGGTGACCGCCCTACTGGGCGCCTTCGCCGCAGTGGCGCTGCTTCGCCGTCTTGCCGTCCGCGATCGCCGGCGGAAGATGAACGCTGCATTCCGTGCAGCCATGGGCAGCCCGGAACGCACCCCTGCACGGCCGTCGGCGCCCGAACAGACCCCTTCCCTTCCCGACGGACGTCCCGCTGCCCGGCCGGAAAGCCCGCTCTTCGACGCCGAAGCGGGCCGCGACTCGCCCGAGCCCGCGCCGAAGCCGCTGACCGCACTGGAACTCCGCCAGGCCGCCCTCGCTGAAGCCGTCGCCTCTGGGGATGCCTCGGCGGCCATGGCGGCCGACGCGGGTGCAGTACCGGAGGGCACCAGCTGGGAGCCCGTCGAGGTTCCCAAGCCCACCTACGTCGAAGCCCCGAAGGCCGAACGTGCAGCCCCAATGCCCCTCGACCTTCCCGAGGCGCCGAAGGCCGTAGGGAAACCGTCTCTCAAACAGGCCTCGGCGCGACCGGCAGCGTCCGATCCGCAGACCGCCGACGATTCTGAGTCGAAGCAGCTCAGCAAGGCCCAGAGCGCCTTGAGCAACCTGGATGACGTCCTCCAGCGGCGCCGCGCCTGATCCGACCCGTCCTTCCGGAGATTACCCCGGGCAGCCAGCGATGGCGGCCCGGGGTTTTCATTTCTCCGCAGCGTCGCCGGCGGGCTTCGCTGCGGTAGCCTCGGGTCATGACAAGGATCTGCGTTGCCGGTGGAACCGGGCAAGTGGGCCAAGAAGTGGTGCGCTTGGCCGTCGACGCCGGGCACGCCGTGGCCGTCCTCAGCCGCAACCCGCCAGGGGCCGGCGCCGCCGGCAACATCCGGGGCGCGGAATACTTCCGCGCGGACGTCACGACGGGAG
Organism: Arthrobacter sp. P1_B4; assembly: GCF_056406555.1. NCBI lineage: Bacteria > Bacillati > Actinomycetota > Actinomycetes > Micrococcales > Micrococcaceae > Arthrobacter > Arthrobacter sp. P1_B4. The sequence continues at coordinate 23,429 of NZ_JBFTZW010000032.1, read as the reverse complement.
AGGGGATATCGGCGGCCCTGGCCGGCGCCGACGTCGTGATCGATTGCCTGGAAGGACGCGCCGGGAAGGCGCGCAAGAACTTCGCCGACGGCGGTGCGCGGCTTCTGGCCGCTGCACAGGACGCGGGAACGGCCAGGGCCGTCATGCTGTCCATCGTGAACTGCGATCGCAGCAACTCCTCCTTCTACCGGTCGAAGGCTGCCAAAGAACACGCCTACGAGCTGTCCGGACTCGAGACCGTGGTGGTCCGGGCCACCCAGTTCCACTCATTGCTCGCGATGATGTTCGGCGCCGGCTCGAAGTTGCGGATCATCCCCGTGGTCAGAGGTGCCAGGTTTCAGCCGGTATCGCCGGCCGACGCAGCCGCGGTGCTGCTGGAGACCGCCGTTGAACCGGCGCCCGTTCCAGCCGCGGGCCCGCGGCACAGGGTACTGAACCTCGGCGGCCCGGAATCCAAAGACATGGTCGACTTTGCCCGGGAGTGGCAGCGGGCCACCCGCGCAAAGGGTCAACTCGTGCGCTTCCCACTGCCCGGCGCGATGGGCCGCTACCTGCGCGAGGGGTTGAACCTGGTGCCGGAGGCGCGACACGGCACCGAGACTTTCCGGGGCTGGCTGGAAAACAGCGCAGATAGTTTGTAGCCTAGGGACACCGGCAACGCCGTTCCGTCAGGACCGGCGTTGCTTCGGGGCTATAGCTCAGTTGGTAGAGCGCTTCGTTCGCATCGAAGAGGTCAGGAGTTCGAATCTCCTTAGCTCCACAGATTTCAAGGGTTTTTGTACCTTTGAGTGCGCGAATGAGTGCGTGAAATGACATTGCTGGCCGCCCTCGGCGTCCCTGCCCGGTTCCGGGCGATGCGATGGTGCGTACTAATGCCCGCCGACTGATGGCCGCCGATGAGGAGCAAACATGGGAGCCGCAACGATGGGCACCCGGGCGGCGTCGAACGTCATCCTGCACGTCGGCGCACCGGGACCCGCCGTGGCCAGCGAAGCGGCAGCGCTCCTCAACGAATCCCTCGGCTCCGGTTTCACTCAGCCATCAGCTCTGGCGCAACTCACAGCCGATGGCGGGGGAGTCCTTATCCGTGCCCGCGGCCGGGACGGCGGGCTCCTGGGCGCGGCGACCGCCCAGGTCCTGGACCGTGCGTCCCACGCCGTACTGCAGGACCGCCTACGCATCACCGGGGTCGACGCCGGCCTGGACGGCCGCCGGGTTGGGGAGTTGAAGTCCATCGTCGTCGCGCCCGCAGCCAGGGGGACGGGCATCGGCTCGATCATGCTCGCGGCCAGCCTGGACTTCCTGAAGGCCCGCGGCTGCCACGATGCCGTGTCCGCGTCCTGGGTCTCGGCCGATCCCCAGCACTCTTCCCTGGGGATGCTGGAGCGGGCCGGTTTTGCGCAGGTGGCCACGATCCCCACCTTCTGGGCGGACGACCAGCAGGCAGCCGGCTACCTCTGCCCCCTCTGCGGCGCCGGGTGCGTCTGCGCGGCCGTCATGCTGGTGCTGCCACTCGAGGGCAGCGCCAGGCGCGGCTAGAGCGCTTCCTTGGCCAGGGCCGCGGTGCCGGGAGGGGTTGTGCGGCCGAGCCGGTCGTCCAGTCTGACCCGCAGCCTGGCGGCGGCGACCCGAACCCGGTGATGCGAGAGGGCCGCCGGGCCGGTAACCTGCGCAGTGATGTGCTGCCCGTTGCCTGTGCTTTCCCTGGCCCCGCTCACGGACTCCCACGCGATGTCTAGAAGTTCAAGCTCCTCGTTGCGGGCCAACTCGCTGCGGGCGAGCACATCCAGCGCTGCCAGCCCCAGGGCTTTGCTGTCCCCGTCCTCGTCCAGGGCACGGTCCAGCGCCCATTGGGTCCGTTTCCACCACTCGGCCCGGTCGTCGGCGACGGCCTTCTGGCGCAGAGTCCGCCAGGCCATGAACGCTCCCACGGCTGCCGCTACAAGTACAGCAACAGGGGCAAGCGCGGCAACGATCTGCCACCACTCGGCCGGCCCGGTGTGGAGGAGGACTTCAACCGGAACCGGAGACGGAGCTGGTGTTGACGGCATGCGACCAGCCTAAGCCGCGGCCCGGACAGTGGCAGGCGGCGTGGCGGGCGCGGCGTGGTTCGGCGCTCCCGACCGGTCACCGTACGGAACGCCGGTGATTTCATGAGATGGTGTGAACCTGCGTGAACGGCGCCGTGGCCGCGCCGGCGCAGCAATCCGCGCGGCAAGACCATCGTGCAATCCAGCGGCAAAGCAGCCGAATCCAGCGCAGGCATCCAAGATAGACATCCAGCGCAGACAAGGCCACCACCGATGAAGAACACCACCCCGATCGCCCTGGCCCTGCTGTCTGTTCTGCTGACCGCGGCCTGTTCCGCCTCCCCGAGCCCCGAACCGTCCGCCGGGACCCCTGCGGCGGGCCTGCCGGCGTCGCTGCCCAAGCCTGACCCTGCCCAGCAGGAAGCCCTGCTGGCCGCGCTGGCCAAGATCAACCCCCGCCTGCCAGACGACCAGGCAATCGACAAGGCCCGCCGCCTGTGCGGCCGACTGCTGGGGCAATCGACCGCGGACCAACTCATCGCTGCCGCAAAGACTGAGTTCAGCGGGGACGTCCCCGCCCTCCCGGACGACGACGCCCAGCGGATCATCTCGGCGATCGGGGCCAACGGGTTCTGCCGCTAGCCTTGTTAACAACACGAGGAGAACTATGACCACCCTGAAAGAACGCCTGCACGCCGACGTCGTGAGCCACATGAAGGACCGCAACAAGGTTGCCCTGACCACTGTGCGCAACGTCCTGGGCGAGATCGAAACCCGGGAGAAATCGGGCAAGACGCCAATCGTGCTGGACGACGCACAGGTGACCGCACTCCTGCAAAAGGAAGCCGCCAAACGCCGCGACACGGCCCGCATCTACACCGAGGCCGGCGAAGCCGAGCGCGCCGCGGCCGAGATCGCCGAGGCCGAGGTGATCGAGGCCTACCTGCCCAAGCCACTGACCGCGGCGGAAGTCGAGACGATCGTGGACGAGGCCATCGCGGCGCTCAAGGCCGACGGCGTCGAGCTGTCCATGCGTCAGTTGGGGGCAGTGATGAAGCCCGTCACCGCCACGGTGGCCGGGCGTTTTGACGGCAAGACCGTCAGCGAAATCGTCCGCAACCGTCTCGCGCAGCAGTGAGCCTGGTCCGGCTGCACGACGTCAGCGTCCGCTTCGACAACACACAGATCCTCCGCGAGGCGTACTTCCGTCTGGAGCCCGGGGACCGGGTGGGCCTGATCGGCAAGAACGGCTCCGGGAAGACCTCCATCCTCAAGCTCGTCCTGGACCAGGTCTCCCCGGATACGGGAACGGTCACCGTGGATCAGGGAACCAGGGTGGGGTACTTCTCCCAGTTTTCCGAGCTCGACGGCGAGGCAACCATCCTTGCGGTCCTTGACGGACTGTTTGTCGAAATCAAGGCTGCCGAGGCCGAGCTGGCAGCCATCGACGCCGCCATTGCGGCTGACCCCGCCGAGGCGGAGCTGGACCGGCTGATCCGGCGCCAGGCCGAGCTGTTCGAGGCCATGGACCGCCTCGACGGATGGGATTACCAGCGGCGCATCGACACAGTCCTGACCACGCTGGGGTTCAGCGACGCCCACCGCACGTGCGCGATTGACGAACTCTCCGGCGGGTGGCGCAACCGCGCCGCCCTGGCCAAGATCCTGTTGGAGGGCCCGGACGTCCTGCTGCTGGATGAACCCACCAACTACCTCGACGTGGCCGGTGTCGAATGGCTCGAAAACTGGTTCCGCGACTACCGCGGCGCCGCGATCATCGTCTCGCACGACAGGAAGTTCCTCGATGCGGTGGTCACCCGGATCATCGAGGTGGAAAACTTCCACCTGCACGAGTACCCCGGAAACTTCGCCGAGTACGTGGTCCAGAAGCAGTTCCGGCTCAAGACGCTCGAGGCGCAGTTCGTCCATGAGTCCGAGCTCCTGGCTTTTGAAGCGGAGGGCATTGCCGACCGCCGGGAGGCCGCCAAGGCCGCCAGCCGCGGGTTGGGGAACCAGCTGGCCAAGATCAAGAAAGCGCGGACACCACGTCCCGTGGACCAGATCGTCACCGAGATCTACGGCGGCCTGCACGTGAAGGATGTCCTCTGCCGGGTCGAAGGACTGGGCAAGTCCTATGGCGACAAGGTCTTGTTCGAAGACCTGAGCTTTGAGATCCGCCGCGGCAACAGGATTGTGGTCCTGGGCTCCAACGGCAGCGGCAAGTCCACGCTGCTGAAAGTGCTGACCGGGGAGGAACCGGCGGATTCCGGTGAAGTGGTCTGGGCGAAGGGGCCGGGTTTTGTTTCCTACAACAAAATGCTGGAAGAGCTCGACGACGCCGACACCGTTTCGCACGCGGTCAACGCGCTGCCGGACAGCCTGGCCTTCAGCGCCACGAAGAAGTCCGTCAACAGGTTCCTCGCCATGTTCCAGTTCTCCGAGGCCGACCTCAAACAGAAGATCGGGAACCTCTCCGGCGGACAGAAAGCCCGCGTCGCCATGGCCCAGTGCCTGCTGTCCGGGGCCTCGGTGCTGCTCTTGGACGAGCCCACCAACCACCTGGACATGTCCAGCACCCAGGTGATGGAGCGGGCACTGCTCCACTTCCCCGGCGCGGTCGTCGTGGTCAGCCACGACCGCTTCTTCACCGAGAAGATCGCCACCCGTCAGCTGGTCTTCGGCACCGACGGCGCAGAACCCGGCGAGGTCGACGTACGCGCGGCCTAAGGGCGTGGTGATTGCCCCGAGCCTCAGTGTTTGCTCAGCATTGGCTCAGGATGTGGCATGAGCGGCTAAAGGGCCGACAATTCGTCGTTTTCGAGCGGTACTGTGGCGCTGGCTGCCGACCGGGGGGACGGCAGCGGTCTCATATCCGCTTTGAAAAAAATCTCCCGTGGCAGGAATCCTCGCCTGGCTCAGTGCTCTGGGCACCACAGGCAAGGCAGTAGTAGTGGCCTCCGTCGTCGTCACTGGCGGCGCCGGCGCAGCGGCGGCCACCGCGACCACCAATCTCCCGGCTGACCCGACGTCAACCATGACGGCGACGGGCACCGAAACCTCTGACCCGGCCGAGCCGGCCGGTTCGGAGACTCCGGTAGTGGGCGACCAGGAAGCCGCCGACGAGGAAGCCGCCGATCACGAATCGTCTGAATCGTCTGAATCGTCTGAACCGGCCGATCCGGCTGAGTCGGATGACCAGGAGGCGGAYGATCAGGGCGCGGACGACCAGGGCGCGGACGACCAGGGCGCGGACGACCAGGGCGCGGACGACCAGGGCGCGGACGACCAGGGCGCGGACGACCAGGGCGCGGAAGACGTCGCGGACGCGCAGGAGCCTGCAGCCCCGGCCCCCGCTGCTCCGGCCCCGGCACCCGCCGAAGACGATGCGAAGGATTCGGCCGACGCGCCGGAAGCCGACGCGTCCCACGCTTCGAACGGCAACAGCGGATGGGCACACCAGAACGCCGCTGAACACCGTGCGGCCGGCCAGGCCAACGCCGCCGAGCACCGCGCGGCCAGCCAGGCCAAGGCCGCCGAACACCGTGCCGCGCCGGCCGGTCTTGAAAGCGATCACGCCGCCAAGACCAGCAAGCGCGGCGACTCGGGCGGGCACGGCCACAGCAAGTAGCCCAAAAGGCATGCAATGACGGGGCCCGGACCACTGGTCCGGGCCCCGTCGTCGTGACGGCACGAAAATGCTTCGGCACGAAAATGTTTCAGCGCGAAAGTGTCCAACGGTTCGGTCTCAGAGGCGCGGCGCTTCGGGTCCGCGGGATAATGGAAACATGACCAATCAGCAGCAGGACCGCGACCCGTGGGAGGAGTTCGACAAGCTCCAGCCCGCCGGTCCGGACCGGGTTGCGGGGTACCCCGGTGGGGAACCGCAGGGCTTCGGCTTCCGCACCGGCGTCCGCAGCGCCAGGGTAGCCCTCGGATTTGCCGTCTACTCCCTGGCGCTGGGGAGCATTCTGGTCCTCACCGGGGCCATCGTTTTCATCGGCAGCGGGAAGTGGCTGCTGCTCGGGCTGATGGTGCTCATCGAGGTCGTCTTCGTCCTGGCGTTCCGACGGCTCATGGTCCAGGTCCGGCACCGCCGCGCCTCCGGCTAGAGCCAGCCCTTCTTCTTGAAGATGGCGTACATCAGCGCCGCCGTGCCGGCCATGAGCGCGATTGCCATCGGGTAGCCAAGCGTCCAGTGCAGTTCCGGCATGTTGTCGAAGTTCATGCCATACAGTCCGGCCACAAATGTCGGAGCGAAGAAGATCGCGGCCCACGACGAGATCTTCTTGACCTGTTCGTTTTGTTCCGCGCTGGCCTCGTTCTGGCGGTTGGCGGTCAGGGTTCCGTCCAGGGTGAGCGCATTCTGCAGCAGGTCACGGAACGAATCGGCGCGGGAAATCAGCCGCTCCACGTGGTCCTCGACGTCGCGCAGGCTGTGCTGCAGTTCAATGTCCACCCGGTACTTCTCGAAGCCCCGGCGGAGCTGTTGCATCATAGCCGGGAGCGGATGGATGGCGCGCTGGAAATGGATGACTTCCCGGGCGAGCTCGTAGATCCTCCGGGACACCAGGGGGTCGCCGCTGAAGAGCTGGTCCTCGATCTCGTCGATGTCGTTTTCCAGCCCGGCCACCACGGGACCGTAGTCATCCACCACCTGGTCCATGAGTGCGTACAGGACGGCCTCGGGCCCGTGGCGCAGCAGATCGGGCCGGCCCTCCATCCGGCGCCGGACCTGGCCCACGACTTTCGTCTCGGCGTGCCGGACGGTGACCACGAAGTTGCGCCCCGTGAAGACGTGGAGCTCGCCGAACTCCACGGTTTCGGTCTCGTCCAGGTACCGGGCGGGCCGGAGCACAGTGAACAGGTTGTCGTCGTAGCGTTCCAGTTTGGGGCGCTGATGGGCGGAGATCGCGTCCTCCACCGCCAGCCCGTGCAGGTTGAATTCGGCCGCCACGGCCGCCATTTCCTCAGTGGTCGGCCGGTACAGGCCGATCCAGGCCATGCCCCCGTGCTCGGTCAGGGTCTCGAAAGTCTGCTCGAGGTTCCGCGGCTCGGCGCTGCGGATACCGTCAACGTAGACGGCGTTGTCGATGATAGTCACCGGGACATTATCCTTTGTCCACCTGGAATTCGGCGGACCCGGCCCGCCGCGAGGCGGACCGGCCGGGAGCCAGCGCGCTGCCTTGGGCGAGCCGGCTGATCAGCGGTTCGGTCCGGTACGGGATATGGGTGTGCAGCGCCAGGACGGTCTCGGTGCGGATGACCCCCTTGACCCGAAGGATCGACCGGAGGGCCGCCTGGAGATTGTGCGTATCCGTCGCCACCACCCGGCACCAGACGTCGCCGCGACCGGAGATCTCGTGGACTTCCAGGACCTGGGCGATCAGCCGCAAAGCCCCCACGACGCCGTCGAGTTCCCGGTGGTTGACCTCGATCGTCACGAACGCGACGACGTCGTACCCCACCGCCTCCAGATCGATTTCACGGCCGCCGTCGTGCAGCACACCGGAGCGCAGCATACGCCGCACGCGCGACTGGGCAGTGTTCCGGGCGATGCCCAGGGCGTCACTGAGCTCGCCGATCTGGATCCGCGGATCCCGGATCAGCTCCAGCAGGATCTTCAGGTCGGTGGGGTCCAGACTGTTCAAATCATCACTCCGGTTCACTTGGACAGCCAGAGAATGACTGTTTTGCTCAATTTTGACACAAATTTTGGCCATGCAGATCACTGGTATTGCATTCTGTACATACCAAACTTTCAACCGGGCCGGGCGGTTCCCCCACAACAGGGAAAGCCCGGCCTGCACTTTGCAAGGGCACGGCCATGACAGTCTTTAGCGAACTCCGCATGCGCCCGGCCACAGCTGACCGCTGGGGCTGGGACGCCTCCACCACCGCACGGCTCGTGATGGCCGGGGTTGTGATCTTCACGCTGCTCGTCGGCGCAAATCTTGCGACGCCGCTGTACCCGCTGTTGCAGGCAAAACTCGGAATCACGGCGCTCGATGTCACGGTGGCGTTCTCGGCCTACGTCCTGGCGCTCGTGGCCACCCTCGTCCTCGCCGGCCACTGGTCCGACCACATCGGCCGCCGCGCCGCCCTCGTGCTGGCAGTGCTGGTGGGCCTGGCCGGCGGCTTTGTCTTCGCCACCGCGGGCAACCTCGTGGCGCTCTCCGCCGGGCGCGCCCTGCAGGGCGTCGCCGTCGCGCTCGCCACCGGGGCCAGCTCGGCTGCCCTGCGCGAGCTGCTGCCCAGCCGGCCGGAGTGGGCCTCACGGTTCACGCTCCTGGCCTCCGCCGGCGGGGTGGCGGCCGGCCCCGCAATCGGCGGGATGCTGTCCCTCCTGCCGGGCCCGACGTCGACGCCGTACTACCTGCACTCCATCGTCCTCGCCGCCGTGCTGGTGCCCCTGTACCTGCTCAAGGCGCGGCCCGCCATCAGCCTGCACGCCGGTCCCCAGACCCTGCGGGTCCTGGCACCGCGGCGGCCTTCGGTTTCCAGCGACGCGCGCGGCGCCTTCTGGCTGGCGTCGTCCGTGGGCTTTCTGAGCTTCACCGTTTTTGGCTTCTGCCTCTCGCTGGCCCCCGGCTATTTCGCCCAGATTGTCCACGCCGATTCGCGGCCGCTGATCGGCCTGCTGGCTGGGCTGACGCTGGGGTCCTCAGCCCTGAGCCAGCTGCTGGCCATCCGGGGACGGTTTGCCGTGTCCGCCGGCCTGGCCGTCCTGGGCGTCTCCGTCCTGCTGATCGCCGCGGCCGCCGCCTGGAGCAGCCCGTGGCTGCTGATTCTGGCCAGCATCACTGCCGGCGTGGGGCAGGGCGTGGCCTTCCGGACCGTGTTCAACGACGTTGCCGGAAGGGTGGAGGCCGCCCGGCACGCCCAGATCATCAGCACCGTCTATGTGATCACGTACCTTGGCAGCGCCTTCCCGGTGATCGGGTTGGGGCTTGCAGCCGGGATCGTCGGGCTGCAGAGCGCGGTCGCCGGTTTCGTCACGGTGTGCGCCGCCGCCGCACTGACGCTGGCGGCCGTAACGCTGCGAAGCGCCCTGCGCCGGGTCTAACTGCGCTGGGTCTAACTGCGTCGGCCGGGCCCGTTAGGGCAGCGGGCCGTGGTTGCCCTGGATGTGGTCGAAGACCAGCGTGGTTTCGGTGTGGCCCACCACGGGGTCGGTGGCCAGGTTGTCCAGAACCCAGTCCCGGAGGTCCTCGGTGGTGGCGACGGCGATATGCAGCAGGTAGTCCACCGACCCGGACGTGTGGAACGTCGAGAGCACTGCCGGCAGTTTGGGCACCCGGGCAGTGAAACGGTCGATCTGCTCGCGGTCATGGGCCCGGAGCCGGACCGCAATGAGGGCCTGGACCGAACGCCCGATCGCGGACAGGCTCAGATTGGCCTCGAAGCCCTCGATGATGCCGCGCTCGGACAGCGCGCGGGTGCGCATCAGCGCGGTCGACGGCGCGATCCCCACGAGCTCTGCCAGCTGTTTGTTCGAGATGCGGGCGTCCGCGACGAGGGCAGCGAGCAGGCGCTCGTCGATCGCGTCCAGCGGTTCGCTGGCTCCCGGCCGAACATTCTTCGCAGTGCTGCTCACGGATCCTCCTAGTAGTGTTCTCCGTTCATCATAAACGGCGTTATCCGACAGTTCCATTCAGAACCCCTACAAAAGCGCGAATTATTGCCAGATACTTGCGGAATTCAATGGTGAATATTCGTAAGGAGCTAGGGTGCTTTCTCAAGATTCATTGGCGGTCCACGCAGGCCGGAGCGGGCTCACGGAACTGGGCGTCCACGCGGTGCCCATCGATCTGTCCACGACGGCGCCCCTGCCGTCCGTGCACGACGGAGGCCTTGCCTACGAGCACATGGCCACCGGCGGCTCACATGTGGAGGGGCAAAGCACGGTCTACCAGCGGCTGTGGAACCCCACGGTGGCTCGCTTCGAAGAAGGCGTCGCTGTCCTGGAAGGCACGCCCGAGTCTGTCGCCTTTGCCACCGGAATGGCGGCGCTGAGCGCGGTGCTCCTCGCGGTTGTGGCCGCGGGCAAGAAGCACGTTGTCGCCGTGCGTCCGCTGTACGGCGGCAGCGACTACCTCTTGGCCTCCGGCGTCGTAGGCAACGAGGTCACCTTCACGACGCCGGAGGGCGTCGGCGCCGCACTCCGGCCGGACACCGGCCTGGTGATCCTCGAGACGCCGGCCAACCCGACCCTCGAGCTGGTGGACATCGCCCGCGTGGCAGCCGCCGCCGACGGTGTGCCGCTCCTGGTGGACAACACGTTCGCCAGCCCGGTACTGCAGCAACCCTTCAAGCACGGCGCGGCCATGGTGCTGCACAGCGCCACGAAGTTCTTGGGCGGCCACGGGGACGCCATGGGCGGCGTGGTGGCCGCAGGCTCTGAATGGGCGATGCGCCTGCGCCAGATCCGTGCCGTGACCGGCGGGATCCTGACCCCGTGGCCGGCGTACCTGCTGCACCGCGGGCTGGCAACGCTCCCGGTCCGGGTCCGCGCCCAGCAGGCCGGCGCCGAAAAAGTCGCTGTTGCGCTGGCAGGGCACGGGCTCGTGAGGCGGGTTTACTACCCGGGACTGGCCGAATGCGACCCGCAGGGCCTCGTGGGCACACAGATGTCCGGGCCGGGATCGCTCATGGCCTTCGAGCTCGCCAGCGCCGAGCACGCCGAGCGGATCCCGGCCGCCGTCGGCATGATCACCCACGCCGTGTCCCTCGGCGGGATCGATACCCTCATCCAGCACCCGGCCGGCCTGACCCACCGGCCGGTCGAAGCCGCGGCCAAGCCACACGCGAACCTGCTGCGGATCTCGGTGGGGCTGGAGGACCCGGCCGACATCGTCGCCGACCTCGTGCAGGCGATCGAGGCAACGCGGTAGCCCGGGGGGCCGGTGCCTAGCCCGATGCCGTGACCCTGCCGGCGGCAGCGGTGCCGGTTGCGGGTGCCGGCGCGGGATGCGCGACGGCGGTGATTGCCGCCGTCGCGCCGGCCAGTCCGATGACAGTCAGCGCAAGGGCTGTCCAGCCGAACCGTTGGAAGACCAGGCCGCCGGCCCAGCCAAGCACGCTGGAGCCGAGGTAATAGGCCAGGTTGTACAGCGAGGCGGCCTGCGCCCGGCCCGTCGTGGCGATCAGTCCGGTCCAGCCGGAGCCGATGCTGTGTGCCGCGAAGAAGCCGCCCGTGAACAGCAGCAATCCCGCCAGGATCGCGGCCAGCTGTTCCGTGAGCGTCAGGGCCAGGCCGCCTGCCATCAGTGCGGTGCCGGCGATCAGGACGGTGCGCCGGCCGAACCTCGACGTCAGGCCCGCTGCCCAGCGCGCCGAGACGGTTCCGGAGAGGTAGGCCAGGAAGATCAGGCTGATCGCGGTGGCGGGCAGGCTGAACGGTTCCCCTGAGAGCCGGAATCCGAGGTAGTTGTAGACGGCCACGAAACCGCCCATGAGCAGGAATGCCTGGACGTACAGGGCCAGGAGCCGGGGATTGCGGCCATGGCCGGCCAGCGTGCGAAGGGCTCCGCGGAAGCCGCCCGCGGCCGCGGCGGTGAAGCCCTTGGCCCGGGGCACCAGAACCAGGAACAGTACTGCCGCTCCGGTGGCCAGAACGGAGACCGCCAGGGCCGCGGCCCGCCAGCCCCACAGTTCGCCCGCGGGCCCGGCGACCAGCCGGCCGGCCAGGCCGCCCAGGGTGGTCCCGGCGACATAGCTCCCGGCGGCGACGGCGGCGTGGGCCTTGTTGACTTCCTCGTTGAGATACGCGATCGCGATCGCCGGGATGCCGCCGAGGGCCATTCCCTCCAGCATCCGCAGGCACAGCAGTACTGGGAAGCTGGGGGCCAGGGGGACCAGCAGGCCCAGGGCGGTGGCCGCGGAGATGCCCCACATCATTGCCCGGACGCGGCCGATCCGGTCGGCCAGGAAGGACCACGGGAGCACCGTCAAGGCCAGCCCCACCGTAGCCAGGGAGATGGTCAGCGCGGCCTCGGCGGCCGAGACGCGAAGATCCGCCGCCAGCAGCGGGAGCACCGCCTGGGTGGAGTAAAGCTGCGCGAAGGTTGCGACGCCGGCAAAGGCAAGCCCGGCGAGGATCCGGCGGTAGGCCGTGGAGCCTTTCGGATGGCCCGCCCATCCGGCAGCGTCAGCTGCAGGATCAGCTGCGAGATTGGCTGCGTCCTTGGCCGCGTTCTTGGCCGCGGGGCGTGGGCTGGTGCCGGTGGGTGCGGAAATGCGTGGCATGTCTTTAGGCTAAAGCCTGCCCGAGGGATGCTTCCAATGCATGATTTCCATAGAATAGATAGCAAATATGGATCAGTGCCGGAGGGGAACATGGACGTCGAACACAGGCAGCTCGTGCAGCTGCTGCCCCTGCTGCCGCTGCTGGCGGAACTGGGGCGGACGGAGCACATCACCGAGACGGCCGAGCTCCTGGGCCTGCCGCAGTCGACCGTGAGCCGTGCCATTGCGCGGGCGAGCGCCATCGTGGGGACGGAGCTGCTGATCCGGGACGGCCGGGGCGTGCGGTTGACGCCAGCGGCGAAGGCGCTCATGCCCCACATCGAGGCCGCCCTGGCCGAATTCCAGACGGGGCTGGACAGCGTCAGGCACGAATCGGAGGTGGTCCGCGGCCGGATCGCCGTGTCGTTCCAGCACACCTTCGGCGAGGCAATGCTGCCGCTGCTCATCAGTGCGTTCCGGAGCAGGCACCCGCAGACTGCCTTTGACCTCAGCCAGGGTGCACGGGACGGCTGCCTCGCGGAACTGGCCGCGGGCTCCGCCGACGTGGCGCTCACGGCACCCGTTGCCACACCCAGCAAGCGAATCGGTTCGGCCGCGCTGTACCGCGAACCGTTGCGCCTGGTGGTCCACCACCGGCATGCCCTGGCCGGCCGCCGCAGGGCCAAGGTTGCCGAGATCCGGCAGGAGCCCTTCGTGGCGATGGGGTCCGGCTACGGCATGCGCTCGCTGACCGACGCGTTGTTCCGCGAGGCGGGGTTCCGTCCGCGCATTGCCTTCGAGAGCCAGGACTCGCACACCGTCCGCGGCCTCGTCTCGGCCGGGCTCGGCGTCAGCATCCTGCCGCCCGGCGGCTCCGCACCCGGCAGAGTTGCACAAAACAGCCACCATCCGTCGCGGGGCGCCGAAGCCGACGACGGCGGGCCCGGCTGGGTGGAGATTCCCCTGGATTCAGACCTGGCGTTCCGCGAGATCGGCCTCGCGTGGCGGGAGCCGGTTTCGCGGAATGCCGTGGCCGATGCCGAGTCCGATCCCGTGCGCTTGTTCCGCGAATTCGTGCTCCGCGACGGTCCGGCGCTCCTGGCAGGCTTCGTGCGCGAACGCTCGGCGGGCTGAGCCGGGCCGGTGCCGGAGCGCCGGGGCAGGTGCGCCGGGGCTGGAGCTGGTGCGCTCAGGTCGCCGGTGCCGGGGCTGGTGCGCTCAGGTCGCCGGTTGGCACCGAGGTCGCCGTAAGGTGACGGCGGTTTGGAACGTTTCCGGCGACTTCGGGGTCCTGACGGGGGTCGGCTGCGGTCAGCGGCCGGCGAGCAGCCCGTGCACGACGGCGGCCACGGGTCCGGCGTGTGCCTTCTGCCAGCCCGTGCCCGCCCACAGGTTCAGGCGTTCCGCGTCGCCGGCTGCGGTGGCCGCGGCCCGGATGGGCGCCGTGAGGTGGTGGACGGCAGGGTAGGCCTCCGGCGCCTCGGCGTGGTCGCGGACGAATTCGTTCTCCAGGGCCCGTGCCTGCCGGCCGGTGAAGGCGCGCGTCAGCCGGGTCCGGATGAAATGCGGATCGGCCAGGGCATCTTTGTGCAACTGCTTGGCGCCGCTTTGGTCAGTGCGGAGAAACGCGGTGCCGAGCTGGGCTGCGACGGCCCCGGCACGCAGCACGGCGTCCAGCCCGGCCGCATCCATGATGCCGCCCGCAGCCACCAGCGGGAGGTCGACGGCGGACCGCACCTCGGCGAGCAGCTGCGCCGTTGTGCCGCCCGGCCGCGCCGCGTAAGCCGGTCGCGGCTCCGGGGCCGGGAGGAACGCCGCGCTGTGTCCGCCGGCGCTCGTGTGCTGCACGACGAGGGCGTCCACGCCTTGCCCTGCCGCCTGCACGGCCTCGGCCGCGGTGGTGACAGTGGCCAGCACCGCCGATCCCGCCCGCTGCAGGGCCCGAACGACGTCCGGGCCGGGCAGCCCGAAAGCGAAACTGACCAGCTCCACCGGGTCTGAGAGCAGGGCATCGATCTTTCCCTGCCATTCGTCGTCGTCGTCGAGCCGCAACTGCGGGAGCTCCACGCCGTAGCGCCGGGCGTCGGTGCGCAGCTGAAGCCGGTATTCCTCGAGCTCCGCCAGCATCGCCGCGGAGGGCGGCAGTTGGGCCGGATCCGGGACAAATACATTCATGCCGAACCGGGCGCCGGACTCCCGGAGGGTGCTGATTTCCGCCTGCATGGCCGCCACGCTCTTGTAGCCTGCCGCGAGGAAGCCGAGCCCGCCGGCGCGGTGCACGGCCTCGACGAAGGCCGCTGTGGAGGTGCCTCCGGCCATGGGCGCCGCGATGACGGGTGTGCCGAAAAGATCGTGGGGCATTGCGGGCTCCTTGCAGCGATTCAGTAACCTGTTCCAGTGACTAACACTGACACGCCGCCGGCGGCGGACTCCGTTCCATCTTCCACCACGCCATCTGCCACGGCGACGACGGGTGCCGTGATCGGCCTGGACATCGGCGGCACCAAAACCCGGGGCGTCAGGTTCGAAGGCGGCGCGCCCGTGGCCGATGAATCGGTGGGCAGCTCCAATGTCCAGAACGTCAGCCCCGAGGAAGCCGCCTTGAACCTGGCGGAACTCTTCGCCAGGATCGGCGGGGGAGACGTCGCCCAGGTCTACGCCGGAGCCGGCGGCATCGACACCGGTGATGACGCCGCGGCGCTCGCGGCACTGATTGCCCCGCACGTACCCGGCGCCCGGATCACGGTGGTCCACGACTCCCGGCTGCTGCTCGCCGCAGGCGGCGCCAGCACCGGCGTCGCCGTCATCGCCGGCACCGGATCGGCCGCGTGGGGCAAGAATGGCCGCGGCGAGGAGGCCCGGGCCGGTGGCTGGGGCTACCTGCTCGGCGACGAAGGCAGCGGCTACTGGCTGGGCCGGGAGGCCGTCCGCCACAGCCTGCGCCGGATGAACCAGGGGCTGGAACCGGACGAACTCAGCACGGCCCTGCTGGCATCCTGCGGGGTGGATGACCCGAACAAGCTGATCGCCATGTTCCACTCGCCCGAGACCGGGCGCCGGTTCTGGGCCCAGCGGGCGCGGCTCGTGGTGGAGGCTGCAGACGCCGGGCATGCGCCAAGCCGGGCCCTCATGGAACAGGCCGGGCGCGACCTCGCCGACCTCGCCGCGCAGACCGTCCGGCAGCTCGGCATCGAGGGCCCCGTCATCCTGGGCGGCGGACTCGGCATGAACGTGCCGGGGCTGCAGGAGTCGTTCCGCACGGCCCTGGCCGCCGCGGGGATCACCGATGTCCGGGTCCTGGCGCAGGAGCCGGTCTTCGGGGTGCTGCAGCTGGTGGCGGAACAGGAGTAGTCGGGGGCGATCCGCCGGCCACTACGCTGGGGGGATGAGCATGCAATTCGACACCCGGCCCGCGGCCTACGCCGTCATCATCCGTGACGCCGGGATCCTCCTGGCGTACTGGAAGCAGGACGGCCGCGAGGGCTGGACGCTGCCCGGCGGCGGCCTGGACCTGGCCGAACACCCGGTGGACGGGTGCCGCCGCGAGATCCACGAGGAAACCGGTTACGACGCCGAGGTCGGCGCCATGCTGGGGATCGACGTCGGGCACTGGCCGTCCGAAGTCCGGCTCGACGGCGGCGTGCGGGACTTCCAGTCGCTCCGGCTGGTCTACGAGGCGACGATCACGGGCGGGGAACTGCGTCACGAAGTGAACGGCAGCACCACCCACGCGGCCTGGATTCCGCTGGATGAGGTGGCGCAGCTGAACCGGGTCTCGCTCGTGGATGCCGGGCTGCGTCTGTACCGTGAGCGGCCGCTGAACGGAAAACTTTCCGGCTAAACCGCTGGCCAGGCACGGGCACCATGGCTATCCTGTAGAAACCGCCGGCCGCAGCAGGCCGGCAATCGACGGGGAGGTGGAAGCAATGAATGCGATATTTCTGAGCGCGCAGCGCACCGATACACGCCATGTCATTATTCCTGCCCCGTCCCACGGCGCAGCCTAGCCATCGAGCGCTAGTCTCCGCGCGCGGCATCCAAACCGCCGCAGCTGCAATGCGCCGCACCACGGGGCCCCACCAAAGGGTTTTCGTTGACCATTTATCCTGCATCCCGGGGCGCCGGCAGCGCCATCATTACTAATTCATCCGAACCTCATTCATCTGTGCCTCATACGTCCGGGCCCTCCGATGAGGCTGGCCCCGAAGGTCCTGTCCTTTACGGCTACACGGCCGGCGTCGCCGAGCGGTTCGCGGCCCAGCCGGTGCCGGGAGGCGACCGCCCGGGCCGCGTCATCCGGGTGGACCGCAACCTCGTCCTGGTGGCTGAGGGCGGCGGAACCGCCCACCTGCCCTACCCGCGCGGCGGGGAGCTTCCCGCCACCGGGGACTGGGTTTGGCTGGGTCCGAACGCGGCGGGGGAGCCCGCCATTGTGGGCATCCTGCCCCGCCACTCGGAGCTGAGCCGCAAGCGTGCCTTCGAGGCCTCGTCCGAGGCGCAGGTCCTTGGCGCCAACATGGACGTCGTCGGGATCGTCGTTCCGGTGGATCGTCCGCTCACGCACAACCGGCTCGAACGGACCCTGGTTGCGGCGTGGGACTCCGGTGCCACACCGCTCGTGATCATCACGAAGGCGGACATCGCGGACCTCGCGGACGACGTCGTGGCGACGGTCGTGCGCCAGGCAGCCGGCGTCGACGTCGTCACCACCTCTGCCGAGAACGGCGATGGCCTCGACGAAGTGCTGGGCCATCTGCCGCCCGGCGGCACGCTGGTGCTGCTGGGGCCCTCTGGCGCCGGAAAATCCACGCTCATCAATGCCCTCGCCGGCGTCCCGGCCCAGGAGACGGGGGCAGTGCGGGCGGGCGACGGCAAGGGCAGGCACACCACCACGTCCCGCGCGCTCGTTCCCCTGCCCGGCGGCGCCGTCCTGATGGACACGCCGGGGGTGCGCGGCTTCGGGGTCTTCGACGCCGAGGGAGGAATGGAGGAGATGTTCGGCGACCTCGAAGAGCTCTTCGAGCACTGCCGCTTCTCGGACTGCGCGCACGGCCGGGAGCCCGGCTGTGCCGTGCAGGCGGCGCTCGCCGACGGCGTCCTGGAGGACCGCCGGTGGGCCAGCTACCTGAAGCTGCAACGCGAACTCGCCGCCCTGGCGCGCCGCCACGACGCGGCCGCGCGGCGCGCCTACCAGCGCGAATGGCACCAGAAGATCGCCGTAGCGGGCAAGAGCCAGCGGTCGGCCGAACGGGACAACCACGAGAACGCGCACGGCGGCGGCGGCGGAAAGGGCGGTCACGGCAGAAAAAACAGCGGCGCGAAGGGTGCGCGGCGGCCCCGCTGAAGCACACCGCCGGGTGGGCCAAGGGCGGCGGTGGTGCGCCGGAAGGATTTCCGGCGCACCACCCATCCAAAATCGTTGTGCTTCCGAAGCCTTACGGGAGCCCCGCGCCGCTGACATAGTCCGGGGTGCTGGTTAGTCTATGAGCTAACTGCTTTATGGCCAGCACACTGACGAACAGTGCGCTGGCCCGACCAATGTTGCCGCCAACAGTTAGGTAAGCCCGGAAATGGCCGAAGCCATGATCGAGTTCCAGAACGTCACCAAGCAGTACCAGGGCGGTCAGGCCGCCGTTGACGGGCTGACCATGTCCATCGATAAGGGCGCCATCACTGTCTTCGTCGGACCCTCCGGCTGCGGTAAGACCACGTCCCTGCGGATGATCAACCGCATGGTGGAGCCCACGTCCGGCGTCATCACCGTGGACGGGGCCGATGTCACTTCAATCCCTGCCGCGCAGCTGCGGCGGTCCATGGGGTACGTCATGCAGTCCTCCGGGTTGATGCCGCACCGCTCCGTGCTGGACAACATCGCCACCGTTCCCCGGCTCAACGGCGTGTCCAAAGCCGACGCCCGCAAGCGCGCCCAGGAACTGCTCGACGTCGTCGGGCTGGCCTCTTCGCTCGGCAAGCGGTACCCGTCCCAGCTCTCGGGCGGACAGCAGCAGCGCGTAGGCGTGGCCCGGGCACTCGCGGCCGATCCTCCGGTGCTGCTCATGGACGAGCCCTTCAGCGCCGTGGACCCGGTGGTCCGCGATGAACTCCAGAAGGAGCTCCTCCGGCTCCAGCATGACCTGGCCAAGACGATCGTATTCGTCACCCACGACATCGACGAGGCCACCGTCCTGGGCGACAAAGTGGCCGTGTTCGCCGTCGGCGGCAAGCTGGCGCAGTACGCGGCCCCGGCGGAGATCCTGCGGGCCCCGGCGAACGAGTTCGTGGCCTCCTTCGTGGGCCGTGACCGCGGCTTCCGGCACCTTGCGTTCAGCCCCTCCGACGGTGTCACCATCCACCCCGTCCCCACTCTCACGCCCGATCAGCTCAGGGCTGAGGGCAGCTCCGATGAATGGCAGCTGGTGGTCGATGAAGCTCTCCGGCCCCTGGGCTGGGCCGGGCCCCGCAGCGCCACCGGAACCGCCCCGGCGATGGTTCCCGGCGGCTCCCTGTTCCGGAAGGGGGACACGCTCCGCCGGGCACTGGACGCGGCCCTGTCCTCACCCTCGGGCCTTGGCGTCGCCGTGGACGACGACGGCCGGGTGGCCGGAGTCATCGGAGCCGCCGAAGTCCTCGCCGTCATCGAGTCAGACCGCAACGTCCGGCACGGAGGGCTCTGATGGAGTGGTTCCTGGCCAACAGAGCGGAAGTCTTCAGCCTCGCCGGCCAGCACCTCATCCTGGCCATCCTGCCGATGGTGTTCGGGGTCCTCATAGCCGTTCCGCTGGCCCAGCTCGCCCGGCAGAGCCGCGGGCTCCGATCCGTGGTGCTCACCGGGTCCTCGCTGCTGTACACGATCCCCTCGCTGGCGCTTTTCATCATCCTGCCGACCATCCTCGGGACCCGGATCCTGGATCCGGTCAACGTGGTGGTGGCCCTGACCATCTACGCCATCGCCCTGCTGGTGCGCGCCACGCTGGATGCCTTCGACTCGGTGGACGAGGACCTACGGCAGGCCGCCGTCGCCATGGGGTTCAAACCCTTCGCCCGCTTCATGCAGATCGACCTGCCGCTGTCCTTGCCGGTGCTGTTCGCCGGGCTGCGCGTGGTCTCGGTCAGCAATATCTCGCTGGTCAGCGTCGCGGCACTGCTCGGCATCGGCAACCTCGGAATGCTCTTCACCTCCGGCCTCCAGCGTGACTTCGTCACCGAAGTGGTGGTGGGCATCATCGCCATCCTTCTCCTGGCGCTGCTGATGGACGCCGTCCTCGTGCTGCTTGAACGGCTGCTGACGCCCTGGACCCGGGCCGCGGCGGCCACGGGTGGCGGCACCGGTTCGGGCGCAGGTCCGGACAAGACTGGCCCCGCCGCGGCGGCGATGCGGTTTTCGCGTCCCAAGACCAGAGGGGGAAACGCGTGAATAACGTCGTCACGGACACCTTTGCCTGGCTCAGCGATCCGGAGAACTGGTCCGGCAGCGCCGGAATCCCGGTGCGCCTGGCCGAACACCTGTTCTACACGGGCCTGGTGATGGTGATCGCCATCGCCATCGCCGTCCCGATCGGCCTGTTCGTCGGGCATACCGGCCGCGGGCGGGTTGCGATCGTGTCAGTCGCGGGCGCGCTGCGCGCCCTGCCCACCCTCGGCTTGCTCACGCTGTTCGTCCTGCTCGCCGGTATCGGGCTGATGCCGCCGATCTGGGCGCTCGTGATCCTGACCGTGCCGCCGCTGCTCGCCGGCACCTATGCCGGAATCTCCAGCGTCGACCGCAACGTGGTGGATGCCGCCCGCGCCATGGGCATGACCGAGTGGCAGGTCCTGTTCCGGGCGGAATTCCCGAACGCGCTGCCGGTGATGTACGGCGGGTTCCGGACCGGGGTGCTCCAGGTGATCGCCACCGTTTCCGTGGTCGCCTACATCAACCTGGGCGGCCTGGGCCGTTACCTGTTCGACGGGCTCGTGCTCTCCGACTTCCCGCAAATGCTGGGAGGCTCGCTGCTGATCGCCGCCCTTGCCATCAGCGTCGACCTGATCCTTGCCCTTATTCAGAGGCTGTTCCTGTCACGGGGCGCCTCATCCAAGCCGAACCGCAGCCAGCAGGCTGCGGTTGATCTCACAGACCCCGTGATCGCGGAGACTGTTGTTCAAGGAGGTACGTCATGAAGGAATCCCGCCAACGAGGCCTTGGCCGGCGCGCATTCGGCGGCCTGGCCGTCGGCGTCGGCCTGGCCATGGCCCTGTCCGCCTGCGGAGGCTCATCAAACCCGCTGAGCTCGGCCCCGGCCAGCAGCGGTGCCGCCTCCGGTTCCGGCGGTGCCCTGGTGATCGGGTCGGCTGATTTCCCCGAGAGCCAGATCCTCGCCGAGGTCTACGCCGGCGCCCTGAACGCCGCGGGCGTCACCGCCAGCACCAAGCCGAACATCGGCTCGCGCGAGGTCTACATCAAAGCAGTCCAGGACGGCTCGGTGGACGTCGTTCCCGACTACAGCGGCAACCTGCTGCTGTATGTAAACAAGGACGCCACCGAGGTCTCCGCCGAGGACATCGCGAAGGCACTCCCGACCAAGCTCCCGCAGGGCCTGGCCGTGCTCGATGCCTCCAAGGCTGAGGACAAGGACGCCATGGTGGTCACCAAGGCCACGGCCGAGAAGCACCAGCTGAAGTCCATCGAAGACATGGCGAAGGTCTGCGGCGATCTGGTCATCGGCGCCCCGGCGACCTTCGCCGAGCGCGCCTACGGCCTGCCGGGCCTGGCGAAGAACTACAACTGCGTGCCCAAGAAACTCGAGCCGTTCAGCGACGGCGGCGGCGCCGTCACGCTCAAGGCCCTGCTCTCGGACCAGGTCCAGGTCGCGGACATCTATACCACCACCCCGTCCATCCCGGACAACGACCTCGTGGTGCTGGAGGATCCGAAGAACAACTTCATCGCCCAGCAGGTGCTGCCGCTCTACAACACGGCCAAGATGACGGACAAGGCGAAGGAAGCCCTGAACAACGTGTCCAAGGTCCTCACCACGGAAGACCTCATCAACCTCAACCGTGCCGTCAGCGGCAGCCAGAAGCAGAACCCGAAAGATGCCGCCGACGCGTGGCTGAAGGAAAAGGGCCTCGCCCAGCAGTAGACCGCTGGCGACCCTGCGACGCCGGTGTCCGGGCTTACAGCCCGGGCACCGGCGTCGTTGTTGTTACTGCGGCGCCCGCGTGTGAGTCATGTCTCAGCGGAAGAACATCCTCCATATGGCATATTTGATGAATGGCAGAATTCAAGCAGTCCACCAAGCTTCATAATGTCCTTTACGACATCCGTGGACCGATTCTTCAGGCCGCCCAGCAGATGGAGGCGGAGGGTCATCGCATCCTCAAACTGAACATCGGAAACCCGGCCCCCTTCGGGTTTGAAGCGCCGGACGCGATCCTGGTGGACATGATCCGCCACCTGCCGCATGCCCAGGGCTACAGCGACTCGCGCGGCATTTTTTCGGCCCGCACCGCCGTCTCGCAGTACTACCAGACCCGCGGGATCCAGAACATCCACGTGGATGACATCTACCTCGGCAATGGCGTCAGCGAACTGATCACAATGTCGCTCATGGCCCTGCTCGACGACGGCGATGAGGTCCTCATCCCCACCCCGGACTACCCGCTGTGGACGGCCTCGGTTGCCCTGGCCGGCGGGAAGCCCGTGCACTACCTCTGCGACGAGGAATCCGGCTGGCAGCCCGACCTCGAGGACATGGAAGCGAAGATCACGCCGCGCACCAAGGGCATCGTGGTCATCAACCCGAACAACCCGACAGGTGCGGTGTACCCGAAGGCGACGCTGAAGAAGATGGTTGCCCTCGCGGAAAAACACGGCCTGGTGCTCTTCGCCGACGAAATCTACGAGAAGATCCTCTACGAAGACGCGGTACACGTAAACCTCGCCTCGCTCACCGGCGACGATGTCCTGTGCCTGACCTTCAGCGGGCTCTCCAAGGCCTACCGGGTCTGCGGCTTCCGGGCCGGCTGGATGGCCATCTCCGGGCCGAAAAAGGCCGCCGCGGACTACCTCGAGGGCATCAACCTGCTGGCCAACATGCGCCTGTGCGCCAATGTGCCGGCCCAGCACGCCATCCAGACCGCCCTCGGCGGTTACCAGAGCATCAACGACCTGATCCTGCCCGGCGGGCGCCTCCTGGAACAGCGGAACAAGGCCTATGACATGCTCAACGCCATCCCGGGCGTCAGCACCCAGCAGGCCCGCGGGGCCATGTATCTGTTCCCGAAGCTGGACCCCGAGGTCTATCACATCCGCGACGACGAGAAATTTGTCCTGGACCTGCTCCGCGAGCAGAAAATTCTTCTGTCCCACGGCAGGGCGTTCAACTGGGTCCGTCCGGACCACTTCCGGATGGTGACGCTGCCTAACGTCAAGGACCTCGAAGAAGCAATCAACCGCATGGCGGACTTCCTGAGCCGGTACAAGGGGAACTAGGCTTCGGTCAGCAGCGGAGTTCGGGGACTCGCCCGCGCAGCGGCTGCACGAAACTGGAAAGAGGCTTTCCATGACAGATGCTGTGATGTTCGAGCGGCACCCCGCCGAGACGCTGCTGGTCGGAAAAAAATTCAAGCTGAAGGACTGCGACCCGGACTCCACCCCGGGCTACCCGGGCGGGAAATCCGACGGCGAGGCGCTCCTGGCAGAGCTCGATGGCAAGCTGACCACCCTGCAGGAGCAGCTTTTCGCCGAATCCCGGTTCGGCGGCACCAAGCGCGTCCTGCTGGTCCTGCAGGCGATGGATACCGCAGGCAAGGGCGGGATCGTCAACCACGTCATGGGCCAGATGGACCCGCAGGGTGTCCAGCTCAAGTCCTTCAAGGCGCCGACCCCGGAGGAGAAATCCTACGATTTCCTCTGGCGGATCGAGAAGGCAGTGCCGGCGGCCGGGATGGTGGGCGTTTTTGACCGCTCGCATTACGAGGACGTCCTGATTCACCGGGTCCACCGCTGGGCAAGTCCCGAGGAACTGGAGCGGCGCTACAAGGCCATTAACGAATTCGAGGCAAGGCAGGCGGCAGCCGGGACCACGGTGGTCAAGGTCATGCTCAACATCAGCCGGGACGAGCAGAAGGACCGGCTGCTCGCCAGGCTGGATGACGAGTCCAAGGTGTGGAAGTACAGCAGCACCGACCTCAAGG
>NZ_JBFTZW010000031.1:0-34424 GCF_056406555.1 Arthrobacter sp. P1_B4 | reverse complement strand
GCCTAAACGCATCCTGGAAAAGGCAGTAGGTGTTTGGGGAAAATAGAGTACAAGAAACCTCAAAACCAAGTAGTCGACCGATCTTTCAGTCGAATGTGGGTCGGCCCGGGCCGGGTTGAGTCCCCCGAATGTTGGCAGAGGAATGGGGTATCTTCGCCGAAGAGCAGTTGCACCGCGTGAACGAGGGGGATCGTATGCCGGAGCCCGGCGTCGAGGTTGTGTGGGGCGCGTTATCGAGGACCTGGCGGAAGGCCCAGTACGAGGAGTTGTGGCTTCAGTTTCGGCCCAGCGGTTCCAAGGACGTCTTTGATGCCGTCGACGTCGCGGTTCAGGTCGCGAACCAGGAAGTCGAGGACGCCGGGTGGGGCGACGCTGTCTTCACCGAGGGCGTCTCGGACTCGGACGCCGGACCGGTGGCGCTTATGAGCAGGACCGGACCGGAGGAGGGCGTGCGCGCCTGGCTGGATGCCTTCGCCCGGCATTTGCCGGCACTCGGGATGTCCGGGCGGGTCACGGTCGCGCCGGAGGCGTTTTTCCCGGACTGGTTGAGCGGCGAAGTCGAGCTGCCGCGGCAGCTGACGGCGTCCGTGTCTTACCAGACCATTGACCTGGCCCTGCCGGAGACAGACGAACAGCAGCGTGGCTGGCATGTCCCGGCCGCCGTGACGGCGAAGGTGGCAGATGCCGCTACGGCGTGGGGCCGGTTCAGCGGTGCGGACGTGTACCTGCTGCGCAACATTCACCAGACCCTACGCAGAACCCCGACGTGGGTCCGGCGATGGCGGCCGCTGCCGCGAAATTCGGACAGGCTGGTGTGACGTATCTGCGGTCGGAGCCGCGCCGGTTGGCCTGGGCGTCGCTTGGCACCCTGGGCCGGGCATGCTATGGGTCATGGATGACACGGCCTCCTGGAAGAACCGGCTTGCGCAAGTCACCCGGGCGACGGTCGCGTTCCCCGGGGACACCGGTCTGGCGTTTGCGCAGTACACCAATCCCCTCACCAGCACCTGGAGCGAGCTTGCCGTCGTCAGACCGCCACTGCCGTACGTGAACGAATACCAGATCCGCTACAACAGGCACCTGGATGCGCAGTACATCGCCGACGCGCACGGACTCCAGCTCCTCACCGACGCCCATCTGGCGCAAGCGAACGACCTGTCCGACTGGATCATCGAACCTCTCGGCGGGGGAAAGCACTCGTGCGGGCCAAAGACCTGGAGCCCTGCTACGCCAACATCGACCCCGACCCGGCAACACTCGCGAAGGCGCGCGCCGACTTCGGAGGCATGCTCCTCACCCCGGAGATCATCGCGGACAACCCGCCACCCTGGCGCTGACCAAACGATGGCGTGTGGCCGGGACGATCGCGGAGAAAAATGATCGCCACGGGCGCCCCACCGCGTACGGCCAGCCATCGACTAAACTTGGTCCGATGTCTAGATTATTTGGAACCGATGGAGTCCGGGGCCTGGCGAACGGGTTGCTGACCGCCGAGCTCGCCTTGCAGCTGGCCCAGGCCGCCGCCGTCGTACTTGGCCATGACCGCAACACGACCGGGAAGCGGCCGATTGCCGTGGTGGCACGGGACCCGCGGGCCAGCGGTGAGTTCCTCGCGGCTGCCGTGGAAGCGGGGCTCTCCAGCTCGGGAATCGACGTCTACGACGCCGGCGTGCTGCCCACCCCGGCCGCCGCCTACCTCGTGGCGGACCTCAACGCCGACTTCGGCGTGATGATCTCCGCCTCGCACAACCCCGCGCCGGACAACGGCATCAAGTTCTTCGCCCGCGGCGGCCAGAAGCTGCCCGACGACGTCGAGGATGCCATCGAAGTGCAGCTCGGCAAGGAGCCCTTCCGGCCCGTCGGCGGTGAGGTGGGACGGATCCAGCGCTTCTCCGACGCCGAGGACCGCTACATCGTGCACCTGCTCGGCACGCTTCCGCACCGCCTGGACGGCTTGAAGGTCGTCCTCGACTGCGCCCACGGCGCGGCCAGCGGCTGCTCCCCGCAGGTGTTCAAGGACGCCGGCGCCAACGTGATCGTCATTGGCGCCGAGCCGGACGGGCTCAACATCAACGAAGGGGTCGGCTCCACGCACCTCGGCCCGCTCAAGCGGGCCGTCCTGGACCACGGGGCGGACCTCGGCATCGCGCACGACGGCGACGCCGACCGCTGCCTCGCCGTGGACCACGAAGGCAACGAGGTGGACGGCGACCAGATCATGGCCATCCTGGCCGTGGCCCTCAAGGGCGCCGGAAAGCTTAGGAACGATGTCCTCGTGGCCACCGTCATGAGCAACCTCGGCCTGAAGATCGCCCTGCGCGACGCCGGGATCAGCCTGCGCGAAACCGGTGTGGGGGACCGCTACGTCCTCGAGGAAATGCGCAACGGCGGCTACAGCCTTGGCGGCGAGCAGTCCGGGCACGTAATTTTTGCCGAACACGCCACCACCGGCGACGGCGTACTGACCGGACTGCAGATTGCCGCCCAGGTGGCACTCACCGGCCGCCCGCTCAAGGAGCTGTCAACGGTGATGACCAAGCTGCCCCAGGTCCTCATCAACGTCAAGGGCGTGGACCGTACCCGGGTCAAGGGCGATGCGGTGGTGGCGCAGGCGGTATCCGCCGCCGAAACCGAACTCGGCGACACCGGACGCGTCCTGCTGCGCCCCTCGGGCACCGAGCCGGTGGTGCGCGTGATGGTGGAGGCCGCAGACCACAAAACCGCCCAGGGTGTCGCGGAGCGACTGGCCCAGGTGGTCCGGACCGAACTGGCTTTGGAGCTCGTCCCCGAATAGTCGGCCAAGCCGGTTCCGTCCGCGAATCGCTGTGTCCGGCGAAGCTGGGTTTCCCCACCTATGTCCGCGTCCGACGGCGTGTGGGCCGGTTGCGCCGGCGTGTACCGGCGTCGTGGTGGCAAAGATGGGAAAATCCGCGCGGACCGACGCCGCCCCACGGGTAGCCCGGCGCCGCCTACAAGTACGCCGGGGCGGCTTCCACGCCGAAGTATTCCTCGAGCGTGCCGATGCCGCGGGCGCGCATGTCCGCGGCCGCCTCCTTGCCGATGAAGCGCAGATGCCATGGCTCATAGAAATACCCGGTGATTTCGTGCAGCATCCACGGGTAGCGGACCACGAAGCCGAAGCGGTGGGCATTCGCCTTGGCCCAGATCGCCGCCGGGCGGTCCTTGAACTGGGGCGTGAAAGAGTCCGCCCCGCTGCCGTCGCCGATGTCGAACGCCCAGCCCGTCTGGTGCTCTGAGTAGCCGGGCCGGGCCGATGCGGTGTCAGCCTCCGCCTGACCGCGGGAATTCACGTAGCTGCCGTAGGTTGCCCGCTGCGTCGCGAACGAACGGTACCCGCTGGCCAGGGTGATGATGACGCCGTCGGCAGCCGCTGCCGCGAACATCCTCTCAGCCGCTGCCGCCGTCGTGCCGTTCACCAGCGCCGCCTCGCCCGACGTCGCCAAACGGACGGCCGGGCGGGCCAGATCGGGCGGCACAAAGGTGGCGGGGGAGAGCGGGCGGTGCTTGTTGACGATCACCCACGGGCTGGTGGGGTCCGAGAGGGAATGTTGCGGCCCCGGCGCCGCRGCCGATGGAGGGCGAGCAGCGGCCGACGGCGGGACAGGCGACGCCGCCGACGGCGCCTGCGCCGCCGCAGTGGTGCTTTCCGGAACGGGCGCCGACGATGAGCTTGGCGGCGGGGTCGACGCCGCGGCGGCGGCGGTCGGCGTCGAACTGCCAGTGCCTGTGCCCGGCGTCGGCCCCGGCGTGCCGGAAGGCGTGAAGGACTGGGCCGGGGTGCAGGCGGACAGCGCCGCGAGGCCCGTGCCCGCCAGCAGGAGGCGGCTGAAGGCCCGGCGGCTCGGCGATTCCGGGCCGGCCTCCCGCCGTCCCGCCGTCCCGTCAGCGTCGTCGTAGCACATCTGTGCTAGACCTTCCTCAGCAGCATCCGGCGGATGGAGTGGTCGGCGTCCTTGGTCAGGACCAGTTGCGCGCGGCCCCGGGTGGGGAGGACGTTTTCCTCGAGGTTGGGCTCGTTGATGCGCTTCCAGATCTCACGGGCGGTCTCTTCGGCCTCGGCATCGGAGAGGGTTGCGTAACGGTGGAAGTACGATTCCGGCTGGGCGAACGCCGTGCTCCGCAGTTTGCGGAACCGGTCCACGTACCACTCCTCGATATACGAGGTCTTCGCGTCGACGTAGATGGAGAAATCGAAGAAGTCGCTCAGGGCCAGGCCCTGCCTGCCGTCCTGCCGCGCCCGGGCCGGAGCCAGGACATTCAGCCCCTCGACTATCAGCACGTCCGGGCGGCGCACCACCACTTCCTTGCCGGGGACGATGTCATAGGTGACGTGGGAATACCAGGGGGCCCGGACCTCCTCGGCGCCGCCCTTGATCTCGCTCACGAAGCGCAGCAGGGCACGGCGGTCGTAGGACTCCGGAAAACCCTTGCGCTCTAGTAATTGCCGGCGCTTGAGCTCGGCGAGCGGGTAGAGGAATCCGTCCGTGGTGATGAGCTCCACATTGGGGGTGCCGGGCCAGCGCCGGAGCATTTCGCGCAGGACGCGGGCAATGGTGGACTTGCCCACGGCCACCGAACCGGCCACGCCGATCACGAACGGCGTGCGCTGGGTGCTTTCGCCGAGGAAGGTGGTGGTGGCAGAGTGAAGCTGG
The DNA here is from genome assembly GCF_056406555.1 of Arthrobacter sp. P1_B4. Taxonomy (NCBI): domain Bacteria; kingdom Bacillati; phylum Actinomycetota; class Actinomycetes; order Micrococcales; family Micrococcaceae; genus Arthrobacter; species Arthrobacter sp. P1_B4. Next base: position 29,751 of record NZ_JBFTZW010000031.1, on the reverse strand, counting down.
CCCGCGGCTTCCACATAAAGGTGCAGGAGCCGGGACAGCGGCAGGTAGACCTCGCGCACTTCCTTGATGTCAAGGGGGTCCCCGAGGCCGCGAAGGCGGAACACATCCTCTTCATTAAGGGGCTGCTCCATCTGGGCAGCGAGCCGGGACCAGGTCTGCCGGTCCAGCTCCACGAACGGGGAGACACCTTCCCCGTTCGCTTCATTGCGTTGCAAAGTCACCCTAGAGATTCTGCCCTTCACAACGCCGAGAGCGAAATGGACTGGCCGGTGGAAGCCGGGGCCGGCCGTCCTGAGCCCCGCGCAGGGGCCGTCACGCCCCGCCGTCCCACGTCCTCCCTCCCGGAAACCCGCTAGGCTTATGACCATGTGTGGAATCGTTGGATATGTGGGCCACTCAGATGGCCGGGTAAATGCGGGACACGATGCCTTGGACGTTGTCCTTGAAGGATTGCGGCGCCTGGAGTACCGCGGCTACGACTCCGCGGGTATCGCTGTAGTGGCCGACGGCACGATTTCTTCCAGGAAGAAGTCCGGCAAACTGAGCAACCTCATTGCGGAGCTGGACGCCCGCCCGCTGCCGGAATCCCTCACGGGAATTGGCCACACGCGCTGGGCGACGCACGGCGGCCCGACGGACCAGAACGCGCACCCGCACCTGGCCGACGGCGGCAAGCTGGCCCTGATCCACAACGGCATCATCGAGAACTTCGCCGAGCTCAAGCTCGAGCTCCAGCGCAAGGGCGTCACCTTCGAATCCGAGACCGACACGGAAGTGGCGGCCGCCCTGCTCGGGGATGTGTACCGGAACCAGCTCGGCGGCGACGCCAGCAACGGCGGCCTGACCCTGGCCATGCAGCTTGCCTGCCAGCGGCTCGAAGGCGCTTTCACGCTCCTCGCCGTCCACGCCGACCAGCCCGACGTTGTGGTCGCCGCCCGCCGGAACTCCCCGCTCGTCGTCGGCCTCGGCGAAGGCGAGAACTTCCTCGGCTCCGACGTCTCCGGCTTCATCGACTACACCCGGCGCGCCGTGGAACTCGGCCAGGACCAGATCGTCACGATCACCGCCGACTCCGTGGAAATCACGGACTTCTACGGAGCCCCCGCCGAGGGCAAGGAATACCAGGTCGACTGGGACCCGGCCTCGGCGGAAAAGGGCGGCTTCCCGTCCTTCATGGAAAAGGAAATCCACGACCAGCCGGATGCCGTGCTCCAGACGCTGCTGGGCCGCTCGGACATCCACGGCAAGCTGACGCTTGACGAGCTCCGCGTGGACCCGCAGCTGCTCAAGAACGTCAACAAGATCATCGTCCTCGCGTGTGGCACCTCCGCCTACGCCGGGCAGGTGGCGAAATACGCCATTGAGCACTGGTGCCGGATTCCCACCGAGGTCGAGCTCTCGCACGAATTCCGCTACCGGGATCCGATCGTGGACGAGAACACGCTGATTGTCTCCATCTCCCAGTCCGGCGAGACCATGGACACCCTCATGGCGGTCCGCTACGCCAAGGAACAGGGCGCCAAGACCGTCTCCATCTGCAACACCAACGGCTCCACCATCCCGCGCGAATCGGACGCCGTGCTCTACACGCACGCCGGACCCGAAATCGCCGTGGCCTCGACCAAGGCGTTCCTGGCCCAGATCACGGCCGCCTACCTGCTGGGCCTTTATTTGGCACAGCTGCGCGGCAACAAGTTCCAGGGCGAGATCAAGGACATCCTGGCCGACCTGGGCAAGATCCCGGCCAAGATCCAGCGCATCCTCGACAACGAGGCCCAGATCAAGGAACTCGGCCAGTCCATGGCTGACGCCAAGTCCGTGCTGTTCCTGGGCCGCCACGTCGGTTTCCCGGTGGCGATGGAGGGCGCGCTCAAGCTCAAGGAGCTCGCGTACATCCACGCCGAGGGCTTCGCCGCCGGAGAACTCAAGCACGGCCCGATCGCGCTGATCGAGGAAGGCCAGCCCGTCTTCGTGGTGGTCCCGTCCCCGCGCGGCCGCGACTCGCTGCACTCCAAGGTGGTCTCCAACATCCAGGAAGTCCGTGCCCGCGGCGCCAAGACGATCGTGATCGCCGAAGAAGGCGACGAGGCCGTCAAGGCGTACGCCGAACACGTCTTCTACATCCCGGAGACCCCGACGCTCCTGGCGCCGCTGCTCGCAACGGTGCCGCTGCAGATCTTCGCCCTCGCACTCGCCTCGGCCAAGGGTTACGACGTGGACCAGCCACGCAACCTGGCCAAGAGCGTGACCGTAGAATAACGCCATGATTGTTGGCATAGGCGTAGACGTCGTAGACATTGAGCGGTTCGGGCGCCAGCTCGAACGCACCCCCGGGCTGCGCGACAGGCTGTTCGTCCCCGCCGAGCGGGAACTGAACACGCGGTCCCTCGCCGCGCGGTTTGCCGCGAAGGAGGCCGTGGCCAAAGTGCTGGGGGCGCCGGCCGGCATGAACTGGCAGGACTGCTGGATTGGGCTGGACCAGAACGGCCCCACCGTCCAGGTCAAAGGCACCGTACTGGCCGTGGCGGAGTCCAAGGGCGTCAAGCGCTGGCACTTGTCCATGAGCCACGACGGCGGGATCGCCACCGCGACGGTTGTCGCCGAAGGCTGAGACGGCCGTCCAGGCAGAACCGGCCCCAGCGCCGAGCATTCCCCAGCGACCGCGAATGGACTGAAACCATGATCAGCGCCTACACCGGAACCCAAGTGCGTGAGGCCGAAAAGCCATTTCTCGACGACACCCTGGGCTCCGGTGCGGGCGCTGTTCTTATGCAGCGGGCCGCGTACGGCCTCGCCAACGCCGTGATCCGCGAACTGCGGAGCCGCGGGCAGCGGCTGTACGGCTCCAGCGTGGCCGTGCTGGCGGGCAAGGGCAACAACGGCGGAGACGGGCTCTTCGCCGCCGCGCTGCTCGCCCGCCGCGGCATGCGCACGACGGCGGTGCTCACCGCGGGTGCGGCCCACGACGCCGGGCTGGCGGCGTTCCGGAAGGCCGGCGGGCAGGCCGTGGCCCTCACCGGGGACAACGCGGCCGAACTCGCCGCGCTGGCCGGCGGCACCGACGTCGTGATCGACGCAGTCCTCGGGACCGGAGCCCAGGGCGGGCYGCGCGGACCGGCCGCCGAACTGGTCGCGGCCCTGGAACGTTCCCGGCCTGGCTCCCGTTCCCCCTTGGTGGTGGCCTGCGATATCCCCAGCGGGGTAGACGCGGACACGGGGGAGGCGCACGCGACGGTGCTGGCGGCCGACATGACGGTGACTTTTGGGGCCGCCAAGGCCGGCCTGCTGGCGGACCCGGGCGCGGACTTCGCGGGCGCCATCCGGGTGGTCCCGATCGGAATCGAGCAGGCGCTGCCATGGCCGTCCCTGCGACGGCTTGAGGCCGCAGACCTGTCCGCCCTCCTGCCACGCCCGCAGCGGCGGGCGCACAAGTACTCCCGGGGGGTGCTGGGGGTGGTCGCGGGCTCCGGCGCTTATCCCGGCGCCGCGGTGCTGGCCTGCCAGGGCGCCCTGGCAGCCGGCGTCGGAATGGTGCGTTACCTGGGGCCGCCGGACGTCGCCGACCTGATCCGCCGTTCCTGCCCCGAGGTGGTGTGCAGCGCCGGCGCCGTGGCCGACACGCACGTTCAGGCCTGGCTCGTCGGCTCCGGACTGGATGACTCCGATGAGGAGCAGCTGCAGCGCGCCCGCGACGCCGCAGACTCGGGCCTGCCGACGATCGCCGACGCCGGCGCGCTGCCGGCCCTGCCTGATGTGCTGGCCCCGCAAGTGATCCTGACACCCCACGCGGGCGAACTGTCGGCATTGCTTCAGCGCCTCGGGGTTGTGTTGGACCGCTCCGCCGTCGAAGCATCCACCCTCAGCGCAGTGCGGCGGGCTGCGGGCCTGACCGAAGCCACCGTGCTGCTCAAGGGCGCCACGACCCTTGTGGCCTCCCCCTTCCAGGACTTCTACAGCCAGTCCGAAGGCACGCCCTGGCTCGCCACGGCAGGCAGCGGCGACGTCCTGGCCGGAGTCATCGGCGCACTGCTGGCCCAGTTGGGCGCCGACGTCGGGCGCTTCGGTGCATATGACATCGACCCCGATGCCAGATGGGCGGCGATCGCGGCGATGGCAGCCAGCATCCACGGTCTTGCCGGAGTCCGGGCTTCCCGCGGGGGGCCGGTGACAGCAACGGCCATCGCGCGTGCCGTCCCGGAGGTGATGCGGGAGCTGTAACAAAACGGGGGCGCCCCGGGCGCCCGGGCAAATACTAACCCTACTTACAAGTAGTCTGTCTAGAGAATATTCGTTCCGCACGAGGAGTACACATGGAAGTCTGGCCCGGATCGGCTTACCCGCTGGGAGCCACTTTTGACGGCACTGGCACCAATTTTGCCCTGTTCAGCGAGCGCGCCGAGCGGGTGGAACTGTGCCTCCTCGCCGACGACCTCACCGAGACCCGGATCGAACTGACCGAAGTGGACGGCTACGTGTGGCACTGCTACCTGCCGCAGGTCCAGCCCGGACAGAAGTACGGCTACCGGGTCCACGGCCCGTACGAACCCGAACACGGCAACCGCTTCAACCCGAACAAGCTGCTGATGGACCCCTACGCCAAGGCCGTCCAGGGCCAGATCGACTGGGACCCGGCGCTCTTCACCTACGAATTCGGCGACCCCGACTCGCGCAATGACAGCGACTCGGCCCCGCACACCATGCACGGCGTCGTCATCAACCCGTTCTTCGAGTGGGACGGCGACCGCCAGCTGCGGATCCCCTACCACCAGTCGGTCATCTACGAGGCGCACGTCAAGGGCCTGACCGAGCTCCACCCGGAAATTCCCGAAGAGCAGCGCGGCACCTACGCCGGCGTGTCGCACCCGGCCGTGATTGAGCACCTGAAGAAGCTCGGCGTCACCGCGATCGAGCTCATGCCCGTCCACCAGTTCGTCAACGACGGCACGCTCGAGGAGAAGGGCCTCAACAACTACTGGGGCTACAACACGATCGGCTTCTTCGCGCCGCAAAACACCTACAGTTCCTCCGGCGACGTCGGGCACCAGGTGCAGGAATTCAAGGCCATGGTCCGCGAGCTGCACAAGGCCGGCATCGAGGTGATCCTGGACGTGGTGTACAACCACACCGCTGAAGGCAACCACCTCGGCCCCACGCTGTCCTTCAAGGGCATCGACAACCAGGCCTACTACCGGCTGGTGGACGGCGACCTGAAGCACTACATGGACTACACCGGCACCGGTAACTCCCTCAATGTCCGGCACCCGCACTCCCTTCAGCTACTGATGGACTCCCTGCGCTACTGGGTGACGGAAATGCACGTCGACGGCTTCCGCTTCGACCTCGCCTCCACCCTGGCCCGCGAGTTCTACGACGTGGACAAGCTGTCCACCTTCTTCGAACTCATCCAGCAGGACCCGATCGTCTCCCAGGTCAAGCTGATCGSCGAGCCGTGGGACATCGGCCCSGGCGGCTAYCAGGTGGGCAACTTCCCGCCCCAGTGGACCGAGTGGAACGGCAAATACCGCGACACGGTCCGCGACTTCTGGCGCGGCGAGCCCTCGACCCTGGGCGAATTCGCCTCCCGCCTGACCGGTTCCGCGGACCTCTACGAAAGCTCCGCCCGGCGCCCGGTGGCCTCGATCAACTTCGTCACGGCGCACGACGGCTTTACCATGCGCGACCTCGTGTCCTACAACGAGAAGCACAACGACGCCAACGGCGAAGGCAACAACGACGGCGAATCCCACAACCGCTCCTGGAACTGCGGCGAGGAAGGGGACACGGACAACGACCACGTCCTGACCCTTCGGGCCCGCCAGCAGCGCAACTTCATCGCCACCCTGCTGCTCTCGCAGGGCGTCCCGATGCTCCTGCACGGCGACGAGCTCGGCCGCACCCAGCAGGGCAACAACAACACCTACTGCCAGGACTCCGAGCTGAGCTGGATCCACTGGGACGCGATGGACCAGCCGCTGGTGGAGTTCACCGCCGTCGTCAACAAGATCCGGCACGACCACCCGACGTTCCGGCGCAGCCGCTTCTTCGACGGCCGCCCGGTGGTCCGCGGTGAGGGCGAGAAACTGCCGGACATCGTCTGGCTGAAGACCGACGGCACCGGAATGCTCCCGGAGGACTGGGGCAGCGGCTTCGGCCGGACCATCGGTGTGTTCTACAACGGCCACGGCATCCAGGAACAGGACTCCCGCGGACGCCGGATCACCGACGACAGTTTCCTGCTCGGCTTCAACGCCCACGACGACGACGTGGACTTCGCCCTGCCGGCCGAGGAGTACTCACGGTTCTGGGACGTGCTGGTGGACACCGCGGACCAGGCGGACACTGAGGCGCCGCTGAAAGCCGGGTCCGTGCTGAAGCTGGCGGCAAAGTCGATGGTGGTGCTCCGGGCCCACTCCGGCCCCGAGGTGGAAGTGGACTACTCCGCGGCAGCCTCCCTCGCCGCGATGGCCGAGCACGAGGACTCTACGGGTGCCGGTTCTGCGGCCCCGGCACCGGAAGCTCCGGCGGCCCCGGCACCGGAAGCTCCGGCGGCCGCGGCCGAGCCGGCTCCGGCTCCGGAGGCCCCGGCAACCGGGGCCTCCAAGGGCTCCGCGAAAGCCTCCGGCTCGAAAAAGGCGGGGGCCGACAAGCCGAAGACGCCGAAGGGCCGGGCTAAATGAGAACCCCCGTCTCGACGTACCGGCTGCAGATCCGGCCCGGGTTTACGCTGCAGGACGCCGCGCAGACCGTGCCGTACCTGAAGTCGCTGGGCGTGGACTGGATCTACCTCTCGCCGATCCTCACGGCAGAGCGTGGCTCGGACCACGGCTACGACGTCACCGATCCCTCCGCCATTGATCCGGACCGGGGCGGCGCGGACGGCCTGCTGGCGGCGTCGGCCGCCGCGCGGGAGGCCGGCATGGGCGTGCTGGTCGACATCGTGCCCAACCACGTCGGCGTCGCGACCCCGGCCCAGAACCCGTGGTGGTGGTCGCTCCTGAAGGAGGGACAGCAGTCCCGCTACGCGCAGGCATTCGACGTCGACTGGGACTTCGGCGGCGGCCGGGTGCGGATCCCGGTGCTGGGGGACGACTCCGACCTCGACGCGCTGGAAATCAAGGACGGGGAACTGCACTACTACGACCACCGCTTTCCGCTCGCAGAGGGCACGTATACCGCAGGTGACTCCACTGCCGACGATCCCCGCGAGGTCCACGACCGTCAGCACTACGAACTGATCGGCTGGCGCCGGGCCGACACGGACCTGAACTACCGCCGGTTCTTTGCCGTCAACAGCCTGGCCGGGATCCGGGTGGAGATCCCCGAGGTCTTCGATGAAGCCCACGCGGAAGTTGTGCGCTGGTTCCGGGAAGGGCTCGTCGACGGGCTGCGGATCGACCACCCGGACGGCCTCGCCGATCCGGAGGGATACCTGCACCGGCTGCGGGAGGCCGCCGGCGGCAGCTACCTGCTGATCGAGAAGATCCTGGAACCGGGCGAGGCCCTGCCCGCCGGCTTCGAGTGCGAGGGCACCACCGGCTACGACGCCCTCGCGGACGTGGACCGGGTGTTCGTCGACGCCGCGGGCCAGGGCCCGCTTGACGCGCTCGACGCCGAACTGCGCGGCGGCGCTGCCGACTACGAGGACATGATCCGCGGCACCAAACGCCGGATCACAGACGGAATCCTGCACTCGGAAATGCTCCGGCTGGCACGGCTGGTACCTGCCGCGGCAGGACTGGGCCAGGAAGCCGCGGCGGACGCACTGTCCGAGATCATCGCCGCATTCCCGGTCTACCGCAGCTATCTTCCGGAGGGTGCGGACGTCCTTAAAGAGGCATGCGAACTCGCGGTCCGCCGCCGCCCCGAACTGGAAGGCGCCGTCGGCGTGCTGCTGCCGCTGCTGCTCGACGCGCAGGCAGAACTCGGCATGCGCTTCCAGCAGACCTCCGGGATGGTCATGGCCAAGGGCGTGGAAGACACCGCGTTCTTCCGCTACACCCGGCTGGGCACCCTGACCGAAGTCGGCGCCGACCCCACCGAGTTCGCCGTGGCACCGGAGGAATTCCACACCCGGATGGCCCGGCGCCAGGCCGAGCTGCCGTTGTCCATGACCACCCTCAGCACCCACGACACCAAGCGCAGCGAGGACACCCGGGCCCGGATCTCGGTCCTGGCCGAACTCGCACCGGAATGGCAGGCATCCCTGCAGCGGCTGCAGACACTGTCGCCGCTGCCGGACGGCCCGCTGGCCAACTTGCTGTGGCAGGCCGTCGCAGGCGTCTGGCCCGCAGACCGCGACCGGCTGCAGTCCTACGCGCAAAAAGCCGCCCGGGAGGCCGGGAACTCGACCAACTGGATCGATCCGGACGAGGCCTTCGAGACGAAACTTGCAGCCGCCGTCGACGCCGCCTTCGACACCCCGGAGGTGACCGCCGAGCTGGAATCCCTCGTGGCCCTGCTGGAGCCCTACGGGGCCGCCAATGCCCTGGGCGCCAAGCTCGTGCAGCTCACCATGCCCGGGGTGCCGGACGTCTACCAGGGCACCGAATTCTGGGACCGCTCGCTGACCGATCCGGACAACCGGCGGCCGTTCGACTTCGGTGCCCGCCGGCGCGCCCTCGCCGCGCTCGACGCCGGTGAGCATCCGGCGTCGTTCCTGGACGAGGCAGCGAAACTCCTCGTCACCTCGCGGGCCCTGCGGCTGCGCCGGGACAGGCCGGAACTTTTCACCGGGTACACCCCGGTCACCGCCACGGGCACCGCCGCAGCGCACCTGCTCGCCTTTGACCGCGGGACTCCCGCAGCCCCGGGCGCGCTGACGCTCGCCACCCGGCTGCCCCGCGGCCTGGAGCAGCGCGGCGGCTGGCAGGACACGACCGTCGAGCTCGCCGCGGCCATGGCCGATGAACTGACCGGTGCCACACACGGTCCGGGCACCGTGGCCGTGGGGGAGATCCTGCGGGACTACCCCGTGGCCCTCCTGGTGCCCACCGCCTAAGCAGTCCTTCGATATGGGGAATAGTACCGACATGGGGAACGGAAGAATGCCATGACCTTGCCTGCACACGGAAGCGACCGCTTCGATCTCTGGGCACCGGAAGCGCAGGCCGTCACGCTCCTCGCCGACGGCCGGAAGTACGACATGACCCGCCGCGGCGCGGAGGCGCCCGGCTGGTGGACCGCCGCCGGGGCGCCCGCCGACGGGGACGTGGACTACGGCTACCTGGTGGACGGGGATCCCACCCCGCTGCCGGACCCGCGGTCCCGCCGCCAGCCCGCGGGCGTGCACGCGCTCTCCCGCACGTTCGACGCCGGACGCCACCAGTGGGCTGACGGCCAGTGGGCGGGGCGGGAGCTCAAGGGCGCCGTCATCTACGAACTCCACGTGGGCACCTTCACGCCGGAGGGAACACTGGACGCCGCGGCAGGGAAGCTGGCGTACCTGGCGGAGCTGGGCATCGACTTCGTCGAGCTGCTGCCGGTCAACGGGTTCAACGGCACCCACAACTGGGGCTACGACGGTGTCCTCTGGTACGCCGTGCACGAAGGCTACGGCGGACCCGCCGCGTACCAGCGCTTCGTGGACGCCGCCCACGCCGCCGGCCTGGGCGTCATCCAGGACGTTGTCTACAACCACCTCGGCCCCAGCGGGAACTATCTTCCCCGCTTCGGGCCCTACCTGAAATCGGGGGAGGGCAACACCTGGGGCGACTCGGTTAACCTCGACGGCCCGGAATCGGACGAGGTGCGCCGCTACATCCTGGACAACGCCGCGATGTGGCTGCGGGACTACCACGTGGACGGTCTGCGGCTGGACGCCGTGCACGCCTTCAAGGACGAGCGCGCCGTGCACCTGCTGGAGGACTTCGGCGCCCTCGCCGACGAAATAGCCGCCGAGACCGGACGTCCGGCCACGATGATCGCGGAATCGGACCTGAACAACCCGCGCCTGCTCTACCCGCGGGACACCAACGGGTACGGGCTGGCCGGGCAGTGGAGCGATGACTTCCACCACGCCGTCCACGTCAACGTCAGCGGCGAAACCACCGGCTACTACGCCGACTTCGACTCGCTCGGGGCGCTGGCCAAGGTCCTGGAGTGCGGGTTCTTCCACGACGGCAGCTACTCCAGCTTCCGCGCCCGCCACCACGGCCGGCCCATCGACCCGGCTCAGGTCCACCCGGCCGCGCTGGTGGTGTGCAGCCAGAACCACGACCAGATCGGCAACCGGGCCACCGGAGACAGGCTGTCCCAGACCCTGGGCTACGGGCCGCTCGCCCTCGCCGCCGTCGCCACCCTGACCTCGCCGTTCACGCCCATGCTGTTCATGGGCGAGGAATACGGGGCCACCACCCCGTGGCAGTTCTTCACCTCCCACCCGGAACCGGAGCTGGGCAAGGCGACGGCCGAGGGCCGGATCAGGGAGTTCGAGCGCATGGGCTGGGACCCCGCCGTCGTCCCTGACCCGCAGGATCCGGAGACCTTCACCCGGTCCAAGCTGGACTGGGCCGAGGCCTCGGGAGGGGACCACGCCCGCCTCCTGGAGCTGTACCGGGCACTCATCGCGCTGCGCCGCACCACGCCGGACCTGACTGAACCCGGCTTCGAGGACACCGCCGTCGACGTCAGCGAGGACGAGGGCTGGCTGCTGCTGCGCCGCGGCCGCACCGAGGTGGCGATGAACTTTTCCGCCGAGGCGCGGCGGGTCCCGGTCCGCGGGGCGGCCCTGGCCCTGGCAACCGACGACGGCGTCCGGCTGGACCCGGCTTCCGGCGCGGAATCCGCTGCTGGCGGCGCGGCGCCGGCCACACCACTGCATCTACCCGGCCACAGCGCCGCGGTACTCACCCACTAAGGCAGGATATGACGTATGACATATTTGGCAGCTGATACCCGCTACGACTCCATGCCCTACCGCCGCGTGGGGCGCAGCGGCCTGAAACTCCCGGCCATCTCACTGGGCCTGTGGCACAACTTCGGCGACGACAAGCCGTTCGAAATCCAGCGCGCCATCCTGCGCCGCGCCTTCGACCTGGGCGTCACCCATTTCGACCTCGCCAACAACTACGGCCCGCCCTATGGCAGCGCCGAGACCAACTTCGGCCGCCACTTCAAGGACGACTTCAAGCCGTACCGCGACGAGCTGATCATCTCCAGCAAGGCCGGCTACGACATGTGGCCGGGCCCCTACGGCAACTTTGGCTCCCGCAAGTACCTGCTGGCCAGCCTGGACCAGTCGCTGGGCCGGATGGGCCTGGACTATGTGGACATCTTCTACAGCCACCGCCCGGACCCCGAAACGCCGATGGAAGAAACCATGGGTGCCCTGGACCAGGCCGTGCGCTCCGGCAAGGCGCTCTACGCCGGGATCTCGTCCTACACCCCGGAACAGACCATTGAGGCCGCGGGGATCCTCAAGGAACTCGGCACCCCGCTGCTGATCCACCAGCCCAGCTACTCCATGCTCAACCGCTGGACCGAGAACGGCAGCCCCAACCTCTTCGAGGCGCTGGAGCAGGTGGGCGCCGGGTGCATAGCGTTCTCGCCGCTGGCCCAGGGTATGCTCACCGACCGCTACCTGAAGGGCATTCCGGCCGACTCCCGGGCCGCCCAGCACAAGTCCCTGGGCAAATCCATGATCACCGAGGAGAAGCTGGACCGGGTGCGCGGGCTCAACCGGATCGCCGAGGGCCGCGGGCAGACGCTCGCGCAGCTGGCCATCGCCTGGATCCTGCGCGATCAGGGCAAGGGCTCGTCGGTCACGTCCGCACTCGTGGGCGCGTCCAGCGTCCGGCAGCTTGAGGACACCTTGTCTGCGATCAACAACCTGGATTTCACGGCCGATGAGATCGACGCGATCGATGAGTTCGCCGTCGAATCAGACATCAACCTGTGGGCCCAGAAGTCGTAGGCATCCGCAGTTAACACAAGCGCCGGGGCCGCCGGGGAACAACCGCGGCCCCGGCGGCGTTGACTAGACTACTAAGGGCGCCTTACRGCGTCGTGTCCGCCTGCCGCCCGCACAACTGATGCATTAGATCAGAGTGCGGCCGCGCCGGTCACCCTTGTTTCTCAAAAGGAGTTCCGTGTCTTCACATCCGATTCGTGTTGCAATCGTCGGCGTAGGTAACTGCGCCGCTTCGCTGGTCCAGGGCGTCCAGTACTACAAAGATGCCGACCCCAAGGCCACGATCCCGGGCCTGATGCACGTGGAGTTCGGCCAGTACCACGTCGGCGACGTCCAGTTCGTTGCCGCGTTCGACGTCGACGGCAAGAAGGTGGGGCAGGACCTGTCCGACGCCATCCTGGCCAGCGAAAACAACACCATCAAGATTGCCGATGTCCCGCCGACCGGCGTCACGGTCCAGCGCGGCCACACTCTGGACGGCCTGGGCAAGTACTACCTCGAGACCATCGAGCAGTCCCCGGAGGAGCCGGTCGACGTCGTCCAGGCCCTCAAGGACGCCCAGGTTGACGTCATGGTGTGCTACCTGCCGGTCGGTTCCCAGCAGGCCGCCGAGTTCTACGCCCAGTGCGCGATCGATGCCGGCGTGGCGTTCGTCAACGCCCTGCCGGTCTTCCTGGCCGGCACCAAGGAATGGGCGGACAAGTTCACCGCCGCGGGCGTGCCGATCGTGGGCGATGACATCAAGAGCCAGATCGGTGCCACCATCACGCACCGCGTCATGGCCAAGCTGTTCGAGGACCGCGGCGTCACCCTGGACCGCACGTACCAGCTGAACGTCGGCGGCAACATGGACTTCAAGAACATGCTCGAGCGCGACCGCCTGGAGTCCAAGAAGATCTCCAAGACCCAGGCCGTCACCTCCAACGTCGAGGCCGAGCTCGCCGCCAAGGACGTCCACATCGGCCCGTCCGACTACGTCCAGTGGCTCGATGACCGCAAGTGGGCCTTCGTCCGCCTTGAGGGCCGCAACTTCGGCGACGCCCCGGTGTCCCTGGAATACAAGCTCGAAGTCTGGGACTCGCCCAACTCCGCCGGCGTGATCATCGACGCCATCCGTGCCGCCAAGATCGGCCTGGACCGCGGCATCGGCGGCCCGCTGGTCTCGGCGTCGAGCTACTTCATGAAGTCCCCGCCGGAGCAGTTCAACGACGACCTCGCCCGTGAAAAGGTCGAGGCCTTCATCCGCGGCGACCTGGAGCGCTAACCGCCTTCCCTTCCCCGGTTGCCCTGTCACTTAAGGCTCCTAAACCTCTGGTTTGGCCGCTGCAAGTGATAGGGCAACCGGCGTTTAACGGGGACGAAGAGCGGAGCGGACTCTTTGGGCCGCGCCGCGGAAGTCATCCGCAAGATCATCGGCGTTGAACTTGAAGTACCGCCAGCCGGCCGCGTTGAACGATTCGTCGCGTCGATTGTCCCGGGACTGCTGTTCGCGCGTCAGGTGGTGCCCGCCGTCGTACTGGATGGCCACCCGCTGCCGGCGGTAGCCGAGGTCCGCGGCGGGGGAATGGGGGTCTCCCGGCGCAATCCGGAGCTGCAACTCCGGCTCCGGCAACCCGGCCGCGGTCAGCGCCAGGCGCAGGAACGTCTCGGGGGCCGAGTCGGCACCGGGCCGGATGAGTGCCGTCGCTTGGCGTGCTTTCACGATTCCCTTGAGCTTTGGGTGCCGTTTCAGCATCGCGGTCAGCTGGGGAAGTGTGGCCCACGGCTCCGTGCGGACCTCCAGATCAGGGCGTGGCCGGCGCACGAGTTGGTCGCCCACTGCAACGAGATCGTCCAGCGGCAGGATGCGGGCAAGGTCCAGCCAGGTCCGGGCGGGTGTTGAAATGCGGATGCCGTCCAGAATCATCAGCTCGTCGTCGAACGCAAGGACGGTGTGCCCGACCACGCCCTCACGCCGGACCGGCGGCAGGGCCCTGCGTTTGCTGAGATGCAGTTCGCGGCAGCCGCGGTACCAGGATGGGAGCCACAGTCCCAGCAGTACTGCGGCAGTGAGGTGCGAAATCCACGCGCCCGGCGTCGCGGCCGACAGGGCACGGGCCAGGCTTCGGAGTTCAAATTCCCAGTCTGTGGGCACATGGATCAGCCGGCCCGCCGAGGTGATGTCGGAGGAACGGAGCCGTGCACTTCCCAGGCTCGCGGCCCGCGCCTCATAGACCGTGAATGGGGCCGCGGAAAGGTGGGCCGGCAGGGGTGCTGGTGGGTGCATGCGGACCATTCTTGTCCGAACCCCATGTCCCCGCTCCGGTTATCCACAGACCCCCGTTACGCTATCACTTGGAGCGGTCAAAGGGCCGGAATGGCAGCCCAAAGTGATAGATCAACGGGGGCGTTAGAAGAGGCCGACCGGGTTGCCGGCGTCGTCGACGTCCATCCGCATCGCTGCCGGCACCTTGGGCAGGCCCGGCATGGTCATCACGGCGCCGGTGAGCGCCACGATGAAGCCCGCACCGGTCTTGGGGATGAGGTCCCGGACGTGGATGGTGAAGCCCTTGGGCGCACCGAGCCGGGTGGCGTCGTCGGTGAAGGAGTACTGGGTCTTCGCCATGCACACCGGCATCCCGGACCAGCCGTTCTTCTCGATCTCGGCCAGCCGTTTGAGCGCGGGCACGGAGAAGTCCACGCCGTCGGCGCCGTAGATCTCCTGCACGATGGTCCGGATCTTGTCCTCCACGGACATCTCCAGCGGGTACAGGTGCCGAAAGCCGTGCGGGGCGTCGATCGCGGCCGCCACCTTCGCCGCGAGCTCGTCGCCGCCGTCGCCGCCACCGCCGCGGCCCCACACATCGGCCACCGCGGCCTGGACACCCTCCGCGGCGCACCACTGAAGCAGCCAGTCCAGCTCCTCCGCGGTGTCCGTGGCGAATTTGTTGACCGCCACGACCGGGGTGATGCCGAACTTCTCGACGTTCCGGATGTGGCGCCGCAGATTGGCCACGCCGGCGGCCAGCGCCTCCACGTTGGGCTCCTTGAGCAGGTCTTTCGGCACGCCGCCGTGCATCTTGAGCGCCCGGACGGTGGCCACGAGGACGACGGCGGACGGGGCGACGTCGGCCATCCGCGCCTTGATGTCCATGTACTTTTCGGCGCCGAGGTCCGCGCCGAACCCCGCCTCGGTGATGACGATGTCCGCAAGGCGGCGGGCAGTCTGCGTGGCGATGAGGGAGTTGCAGCCGTGGGCGATGTTGGCGAAGGGCCCGCCGTGCACCAGCGCCGGGGTGCCGGCGATGGTCTGCACGAGGTTGGGTTTGATCGCGTCCTTGAGCAGCATGGTCAGGGCGCCCTGGACGCCTAGGTCGGCCACGGTGACGGGCCGGCGGTCGTAGGTGTAGCCGAACGTGATCCGGCCGAGCCGGTCGCGCAGATCGTTCAGGTCCGTGGCGAGGCAGAACACGGCCATGATCTCCGAGGCCACGGTGATGTCGAAGCCGTCCTGCCGCGGCGTGCCCTGGGCGGGCCCGCCGAGGCCGATCACGACCTCCCGGAGGGACCGGTCGTTCATGTCCAGGACGCGCTTGAACGTCATCCGGCGCGGATCGATGTTGAGCTCGTTGCCCTGGAAGATGTGGTTGTCCACGAGGGCCATGAGGGCGTTGTTCGCCGAGGTGATGGCGTGGAAATCGCCCGTGAAGTGCAGGTTGATCTGGTCCATCGGCAGCACCTGGGAGTAGCCGCCGCCGGTCGCGCCGCCCTTCATGCCCAGGATGGGGCCGAGGGAGGGTTCGCGCAGCGCGATCATCACGCTGTGCCCGGCCCGGGCCAGGGAATCCGCGAGCCCCACCGTCGTGGTGGATTTGCCTTCGCCGGCGGGGGTGGGCGACATCGCGGAGACCAGCACCACCTTGCCGGGCGCGCGCACGGGGGCGCCGGCCGCAACGGTCAGCTTCGCAGGATCGATCTTGGCCTTGTAGGGTCCGTAGAGCTCCAGCGCGTCCGGGGTGATGCCGGCGGCCGCCGCAATCTCCCCGATCGGCTTCATGACTGCCCGCTGGGCAATTTCCAGGTCGCTGGGGACGTTGTTCCCGGCAGTGGTGGTCTCAGACATCGTTGTCCTTCGGCTCGTGGCGTCGGCGGGTTTGTCCCGGTCCGGTGTTGCCGGGCGGGGTTGGAGCGGTCGGGGTGGGTGGATCCGGTTCAGGGTGTGTGGCCCACCGGGATGGTCAGGCTTCCAAAATACTGGCTCACGGCGGTGTGGTAGCTCTCCAGCGTAATCGCGGCGGTGCGTTGCCAGCCGAACTCCTGGGCATGGATCGCGGCGGCGCGCCCCATGTCGGTGCGGGTTTGGGTGTCGTCGAAGAGCGACTCGAGGGCATCCGCCCAGTCGCTGGCCTTGTGGCCCTCGATCAGCATCCCGGTCCGTCCGTCCTGGACGGCGCGGGAGAGGCCGCCGACTTTCGTGGCGAGGACCGGCGTCCCGCAGGCCTGCGCCTCCAGCGCCACCAGGCCGAAGGACTCGCTGTAGGAGGGCATCACCACGACGTCGGCGGAGCGGTACCAGCCGGCCAGTTCCGGGGCGTTCACCGGCGGGTGGTGGGTGGCGACGTCGTCCATTCCGGCGGCGCTGATCAGCGTCTTGAGGTTGAAGTCCTTGGCGCCGCTGACGGCCCCCAGGATGGTCAGCTGCAGGTCGATGTCCGGGCGCCGGGAGCGCAGGAGCGCCGCCGCCTTGATCAGGATCTGCGGGCCCTTGAGCCGCTGGATCCGGCCCGCGAACAGCAGATGGAACTTGCCCGGGGCGATGCCGTGCTGGGCCCTGGCCCGGTTCCTGAAGGCCGGCGTGAAGACGGCCAGGTCCACGCCGGGCGGCGCGACGTCAATGTGGTCGATGTCGGCGTTGTAGTGCGAGACCAGCTCGGCCGCTTCGGTGCCGGTATTGGCGATCAGCCGGGTGGCGCCGTCGACAATCCGGTGCTCGCCGTCCTCACGCCGCCGTGGCTCGGGCTGTTCGCCGGACTCGAGGAGCTGGTTCTTGACCTTCGCCATCGTGTGCATGGTGTGGACGAGGGGCAGCCGCCACAGCTCCGCGAGCTCCAGCCCGGCCACCCCGGAGACCCAGTAGTGGGAATGGATGACGTCATACCGGCCGTGCGGCTGGAGCTGGCGGATCCGGTTGATCTCGGCGACCATGCTGTGCAGCAGCCCCGGAAGTTCCTCCTTCGGCAGCTTCCGGGGCGGGCCGGCGAGGACGTTGTGCACGCACACGCCCGGGGACGGGTGTTCGACGGCGGGCTGCGTGGCCGAGGTGGACCGGGTGAAGATCTCCACTTCCACGCCGGTTTCGGCGAGGGCCGCTGCCAGCGCCCGGACGTACACGTTCATGCCGCCGGCGTCACCGGAGCCGGGCTGTTCCATGGGCGAGGTGTGCAGGGAAAGGAAGGCGACGCGGCGGATCAGCGACACGGTTCCCCTTTCCTCTGCCCATTTCTTTCTGCCCAATACATGTCGATAAAACTTTACTCCTGAAGTGCCTGCCGGTTCACGGGCCCGCAGGCTCGGTCCGCAGACCAGGGCGTGCTGCTAACGTGGCCGCTGTGAACACAACGACAGGACAAGGACCTGCAGCCGGCTGGACCATCCGGGAGGCTGGCCCGGAGGACTGGCCGGGCATCTGGGCGATCCTGGAACCCGTCATCCGGGCCGGGGAGACTTTTACCTGGGACGGGGACACGGCCGAGGACGAGGCCCGCGCACGCTGGTTCAAGCAGGCGCCGGGCCGGACGTTCGTCGCGGTTGCCTCCGACACCGGCGCGATCCTTGGAACCGGCGAGCTGCACGCCAACCAGGGCGGCGGCGGCAGCCATGTGGCCAACGCGGGTTACATGGTCCACCCGGCCCAGGCCGGCCGCGGACTGGCCCGGGCTCTCTGCGCCTATTCGCTCGACGCCGCGCGCGACGCCGGTTTCCGGGCCATGCAGTTCAACGCCGTGGTGGAAAGCAATGTCCGGGCCGTGGCCGCGTGGAAATCCATGGGCTTCGAGGTGCTCGCGACCATTCCCGAGGCGTTCAACCACCCTGAACTGGGCTACGTGGGCCTGCACGTGATGTACCGAAAGCTCTAGGGTTGCCGGCCCGGTGCCGCGGGACGCTGATGTTGGCGGGCCGTTAAGGCCCACGGGCAGCTACGGCCCGCCGTGCCAGAGACGGCCCAGTTCCGGGAACGCTGCTTCATAGCCGGCCAGCAGTTTTCCGGCGAGGTCATCCGAATCCACGAGCGGATGCCTGGCGAACGCGGCGAGGGCCGCCTCCCGCCGGCCGGTCGTCGCCGCCTCCACCACGAGCCGTTCGACGTCCTTGACGCGCCGCAGCAGCTCCAGTTGCGCCGGTCCCGGACGGTCCTGCGGGACCGGCCCGGCGCCGTCGGGCGTCACCCGGCACGGAACTTCGACGACGGCGTCGGCCGGCAGCCCCGGGACAGCCGGCACCACCTGCGCGCCGGATCCGGCGCTGCCCGCTTCCGGACCCGCGGACCCGGCGGTGGTGACGGCGTTGAGCGTGTTGAGGATCAGGTCCGCCACGCCGCCGCCGGAGAGGGCGCGCATGGCCGCCAGCGCCACCCGCTCGTAGCCGCCGCCGGCGAGGTCGGTCTCGTCGCGGCGTTCGCCCGAGGTACGGGCCTCCGCGAGGTAGCCCTCCTCGCGGGACCGGCGGGCATCCTCCCACAGCGCAAAAGCCTCGGCTCCGGCGGCAGTCAGCCGGGGATAGAGCTCGGCCTGCTGCCGGGCGATCGATTCCCCCCGGGTCTGACCTGCGGCGCGCGTGCCGGCCACGGCCCGAACTGTGTCGTAGTAGTAGAAAAGATATTCATTCGGCAGGCAGCCAAGGCTGGCCAGCAACCCGGGGGAGAACAGCCGGCCTTCCTCGAATTCCGACAGCGCCGCAGGGTTCGCGAGCAGTGCCGGGAGGGCGTCCCGGCCCCCGGCTTCCAGCCGGTACAGCCAGCCGAGGTGGTTCAGGCCGTAGTAGCCCACGCCGTCGAGCGTGCCCTCGGGCAGCGCGACGCCGGCGGCCCGCGCCGCGCGGTGCACCAGGCCGCTGGCGGAGTCGCAAATCCCGATCACCTTGGGGCCGAGCACCGGGACCAGGGCCTCCGTGACCATGCCGGCGGGGTTGGTGAAGTTGAGCAGCCACGCCCCGGGGCAGCGGCTCCGCATTTCCTCTGCGAGCCGCAGCATCGGCGGAATGGAGCGCAGCGCGTAGGAGATCCCGCCGGCGCCGGTGGTTTCCTGGCCCAGGAGTCCGAGGTCCAGGGCGATCCGCTCGTCGGCGGTCCGGCCGGCGGTGCCGCCGGACCGGATGGCGGCGAAGACCATGTCGGCGCCGTCCAAGGCCTCGGGGAGCGAGGACACGGCACGGATCTGCGGGCCGGAACCCGGCGGGCCCTGCCGGGCGAGGGAGGCCAGGACTGCCTCGATGGCCGCCAGCCTGGCGGGGTCGACGTCGTAGAGCACCAGCTCCCGCACCAGCCCTGCGAAAGGCCCGGCAGAGAGCGCCCGGTAGACCAGGGGGACGCGGAAGCCGCCCCCGCCGGCGATCGTGAGCCGCATGCGGACAGTCTATTCCCCGTCTTGTTCCCCGCCGGTTTGGGCCCCGCTTTCCCCTGGTATCCCTCGACGGCGGTACGGCGTAATGTGCCGTATATGGACGCGACCCCGGCGCGGAGATTTGATCCGCTCTCTGCCGTCCGCAGCCCGGCCGCGGACGGATTCGACCTGCTCCTGACCGGGACCGTGTTCCAGGACATCATCTTCACCGGGCTGCCCCACGCGCCGCAGCCCGGCACGGAAATCTGGAGCGACGGGATGGGCAGCTGCCCCGGGGGCGTCGCCAATCAGGCCATCGCCGCCTCCCGGCTGGGACTGCGGACCGGTCTTGCCGCCGTGTTCGGCGATGACGGCTACGGTGACTACAACTGGAAGATTCTGGCCGCCCAGGAACACGTGGACCTGTCCCTGTCCCGGCGTGTTCCAGGCTGGCATTCGCCCGTCACCGTGTCCTTGAGCGTGGAGAAGGACCGGTCCATGGTGACGCACGGGCACCCGGCGCCGGTGACTTCCACCGAGCTGGTCGGATGCCCGCCGCCGGCGCTCGCAGCCGTTGCGGAGCTGGGGGAGGAGCTCGAACCGTGGGCTGTCGACGCGCACAAGAACGGCGTCCAGCTGTTCGGCGATGTCGGCTGGGACCCCACCGGCGCGTGGTCCTCGACCCGGCTGGACCACCTGAAGTATTTCCACGCTTTCATGCCGAACCAGCACGAGGCCATGAACTTCACGGGCTGCGACGACCCCTGGTCCGCCCTGTACTCGCTTGCGGACCGGGTTCCGGTGGCGGTGGTCACCCTCGGCGCCCAGGGATCCATGGCCGTGGATTCGGAAACGGGGGAGGAGGAGTGGGTCCCGTCCCTGCCGGTCCGGGCCTACGATCCCACCGGCGCCGGTGACTGCTTCGGTGCGGCCTTCATTGTCGGCTCCTTGGCCTGCTGGCCGCTGGGAGACCGTCTCCGCTTCGCCAATCTGTGCGCCGCCCTGGCCGTCCAGGAGGTGGGCGGCTCGCTGGCGGCGCCCGGCTGGGGCGACATTGCCGACTGGTGGCAGCGGGCCAACGCCCGGAAGGAACGGCAAAGCAGCCAATGGCTTCGCCGCTACCGCTTCCTGGAAGAGATCGTGCACGACGTCCCGCCTGAGGCGCAGCGGCGCGCGACGGCGACCATCGCCCACCAGTCCGACGCGTAGACGGGCGGGCGCGGCTGGGCTTTCGTGGCTGGCACCAGTGGGCATGTCCTCCGCTGGGGCCGGGGCGTGGGCATGGACCCGTAGTGCGCGGCCTTGGGCGTGAAGATTGGGCATGTCCCGCGGTGGGGGTCCGGCCGGATTCGTGGCTGGCACCAGTGGGCATGTCCTCCGGTGGGGTCTTGGCGTGGGCATGGACCCGTTGTGCGCGGCCGTGGGTGTGAAGATTGGGCATGTCCCGCGGTGGGGGTCCGGCCGGATTCGTGGCACCACTGGACATGTCCTCCGCTGGGGCCGGGGCGTGGGCATGGACCCGTTCTGCGTGGCCGTGGGTGCGAAAAATGGGCATGTCCCGCGGGGAAGAATGGGCATGTCCAGCGGTGGCCGGGCCCGCCCGATTATTCGGCCCGCAGCGCCGCGCCTAGAATCGTTAGGTGACTTACCAAGCAGCAACAGGCGATCTCCTGCCCGGTTCGGCGGCAGTGCCGGCCCACGCTGAGGAGCGCTCAGCCGTAATCGATCTCGACGCCATCCGGCACAACGTCCGCCGTATCGCAGCGGTGGCCTCACCCGCGCAGGTAATGGCCGTGGTCAAGGCCGACGCCTACGGGCACGGCGCCGTCCACGTGGCCCGCGCGGCCCTCGGCGCGGGGGCCAGTTGGCTTGGCGTCGCCCACATCTCCGAGGCCCTCGCCCTGCGCGCCGCCGGGATTGAGGCGCCGCTGCTGGCCTGGCTGCACACCCCGGACAGCAACTTCGCCGCCGCAGTGGCCGCAGGAATCGACATCGGCTGCTCGGGCTGGGAACTGGACCGGATCGTGGCCGCGGCCCGCGAGCAGGAACGGCCCGCCCGCGTCCACCTGAAGGTCGACACCGGGCTCGGCCGCAACGGCGCCACCCTCGATGCCTGGGACAGCCTGGTCGGCGAAGCCATGGAACACCAGGACCAGGGCCTGCTCCGGGTCGTGGGGATCTTCTCCCACCTGGCCGTCGCCGACGAACCCGAACGGCCCGAAACCGACGAGCAGCTCGCCGCGTTCCGCCAGGTCCTCGCCGTCGCCCAGGACGCCGGCGTGGACCCCGAGGTCCGCCACCTCGCCAACACCCCGGCCACCCTCTCCCGGCCGGACACCCACTTTGACCTGGTCCGCGTGGGGCTGGGCCTGTACGGGCTGTCGCCGTTCGAAGGGCAAAGTCCGGCCGAGCTCGGGCTGCGCCCGGCCATGACGGTCCGCACGGTGGTCTCGCACTGCAAGGACGTGCCCGCCGGGCAGGGCGTTTCCTACGGGCTGAACTACCGCACGGACGGCGTCAGCACCCTCGGGCTCATCCCGCTGGGCTACGCCGACGGCGTGCCGCGCATCGCCACGGGTGGCCCCGTCCGGGTCGAGGGCGTGAACTATCCGGTAGTGGGCCGCATTGCGATGGACCAGATGGTGATCGACCTCGGACCCCGCCACGTGGCGGCTGGAGGCCCGAGCATCCTCGGCGCCGAGGCAGTGCTGTTTGGCGACGGCGCCGACGGCGGACCCACAGCCGATGACTGGGCCAAGGCCGCCGGTACCAACAACTACGAGATCGTCACCAGGATCAGCCCCCGCGTGCCGCGCCGCTACCTGAACGAAGAGCCCTCCACCGGCGAAGAGCGGCCGTGAGCGCGCCCGCGTGGGAACGGAGCCTTGAGGTCCACACGGCGGCGCAGACGCATGCGCTCGCCGCGGCCCTCGGCGCCGTGCTGGAAACCGGCGATCTGCTGGTCCTGACCGGCGAACTGGGTGCCGGCAAGACCACGTTCACGCAGGGGCTGGGGGAGGGCCTGGGAGTGCGGGCCGGCATCATCTCGCCGACCTTTGTCCTGGTGCGCATCCACCCCAACCTGCCCGGAGGACCCCGGCCGGGCGGACCGGACCTGGTGCATGTGGACGCCTACCGGCTGGAGTCGGCCGCTGAAATCGACGACATCGATCTTGAAAACACCATGGACAGCGCCGTGACGGTGGTCGAGTGGGGCCGCGGCCGGGTTGAGCACCTCAGCGACAGCCGGCTGGAGGTCGAACTCCACCGCACCCTCGGAGGCGCCGCCGCTTCCGCCGAAACCCCCGAAACCCCAGCCGAAACCGGCGCCAGTCCCGTTCTGGATTTCGACACGGACGACGACGACGAACCGCGGACCGTCGTGATCCGCGGCTTCGGCCCGCGCTGGGCCGAAGCGCCGACGCTGCCCGGCGCCGAGACCATGCCCGGCGCCGGGCCCCTGCCCGGGACCACGCCCCAGACCCCGGAACGGAATCCCTGATGCTGATCCTCGCCATCGACACCTCAGCTGTCGCCAGCGCCGCCCTGGTCTCCGATGATGCGCCGGAATCCGTGCTCGCCAGCTTCGCCACCGAGGACACGCGCACCCACGCGGAGGTCCTGGCCCCGGGGATCGACGGGCTCCTGGCTGAGGCCGGCGTCAGCGGGCACGACGTCGACGCTATCGTCACCGGCGTCGGCCCCGGCCCGTTCACGGGGCTGCGCTCCGGGATCGTCACGGCCCGCACCCTCGCTTTTGTCTGGGGCAAGCCGCTGTACGGCGTCATGAGCCTGGACGCGATCGCCCTGGAAGTAGCCGAATCCACCGACT
The DNA here is from genome assembly GCF_056406555.1 of Arthrobacter sp. P1_B4. Lineage (NCBI taxonomy): Bacteria > Bacillati > Actinomycetota > Actinomycetes > Micrococcales > Micrococcaceae > Arthrobacter > Arthrobacter sp. P1_B4. The sequence continues at coordinate 6,434 of NZ_JBFTZW010000031.1, read as the reverse complement.
CGGCAGCGGAGTTCATTGTCGCCACCGATGCGCGCCGCAAGGAAGTGTACTGGGCCCGGTACACCCTCTCCGATGCCCAGCTGCCGCATCTGGAGGACGGCCCGCACGTGGGATTCGCCGCGGACCTGCCGGATCTGCCCGTCTACGGTGCCGGGGCAGGAATCTACTCCGACGCCGTCAAGGCGGTCGCGGAATTCAGCACCCGCCAGCCGGAGGCCCTCTCGCTCGGCCAGTTCGCACTCGCCCGGCTCTCCGCGGGGGAACAGCTCCTGGACTCCACCCCCCTGTACCTGCGCGAATCCGACGCCCAGGTGCCCGGACCCCGGAAGCGTGCCCTGTGAGCGCGGAGCGAGCCGTCCGGCTGCCCGGCGGGGTCACCCTGCGGGACATGGACGCCGCGGACGTCCCCGCCATCCACGCCCTGGAACTCCGGCTCTTTCCCGTGGATGCCTGGCCGCTGCAGATGTTCCACGACGAGCTGGCGCAGGCGGATACCCGCCGCTACCTCGTGGCGGAAGTCCACGGCGGGATCGTGGGCTATGCCGGGCTCATGTGCATCGAACCGATCTCGGACGTCCAGACCATCGCCGTGGTGCCGGAGCAGGAAGGCAAGGGCATCGGCTCTGCCCTGCTCACCGAGCTGATCGCGGAAAGCCGGCGCCGGCACGCCCAGGACGTGCTGCTCGAGGTCAGGGCGGACAACCCCCGGGCCCAGCAGCTCTACCTGCGCTTCGGCTTCGAACAGATCCACGTCCGGCCCCGCTACTACCGCGACGGCGTCGACGCCCTGATCATGCGGCTCCAGCTGCCCCGTGAACCGCTCAGCCCCCAGCCAACGGAAGCAGGCCGACCATGAACCGCACCCAGCCGCTCGTGCTCGGCATTGAGTCCTCGTGCGACGAAACCGGTGTCGGCATCGTCCGGGGGACCACCCTGCTGACGAACACCGTCTCGTCCTCCATGGACGAACACGTCCGCTTCGGCGGAGTGATCCCCGAGATCGCCTCCCGCGCCCACCTCGACGCGTTCGTCCCCACCCTCGAGGAGGCCCTCGCGGAGGCGGGAGTGACGCTCGCGGACATCGACGCGATCGCCGTCACCTCCGGGCCGGGCCTGGCAGGTGCCCTCATGGTGGGGGTATGCGCGGCCAAGGCGCTCGCCGTCGCCACCGGCAAACCGCTCTACGCCATCAACCACCTGGTGGCGCATGTCGGCGTCGGGCTCCTGCAGCAGGGCGCCGGCGCGCCGTCGCCGCAAACAACGCCGCACGCCCTGCCGGAGAATATGGGCGCGCTCCTGGTCTCCGGCGGCCACACCGAGATCCTGCGGATCCGGAGCATCACGGACGACGTCGAGCTGCTGGGCTCCACGATCGATGACGCCGCCGGCGAAGCGTATGACAAGGTGGCACGGCTCCTGGGCCTGGGCTACCCGGGCGGCCCGGCCATCGACAAGCTCGCGCGCACGGGCAACGCCAAAGCCATCCGGTTCCCGCGCGGGCTCACACAGCCCAAGTACATGGGGACCGCCGAGGAACCCGGACCGCACCGCTACGACTGGTCCTTCAGCGGGCTCAAGACCGCCGTCGCCCGCTGCGTGGAGCAGTTCGAGGCCCGTGGCGAGGAGGTGCCCGTGGCAGACATCGCCGCGGCCTTCCAGGAAGCCGTGGTGGATGTCATCACCGCCAAGGCGGTGCTCGCCTGCCGCGAAAACGGCATCACGGAGGTCCTCCTGGGTGGCGGGGTCGCCGCCAACTCGCGGCTGCGCCAGCTCACCGAACAACGCTGCAGTGCGGCCGGCATCCGGCTGACGGTGCCGCCGTTGCCGCTGTGCACGGACAACGGCGCCATGGTGGCCGCGCTCGGGGCGCAACTGGTGATGGCCGGCGTGCAACCGAGCGGGATCGGCTTTGCCCCGGATTCCTCAATGCCGGTCACGACCGTCTCCGCCTGAGGCCACAGCCTGAGGCTTCGTCCGCGTGAAGCTAGGACGGCCTGGGGCTCCGGCCGCCTGCGTGGTGGCTGTTGGGCGCCGGAGCTAGGCGTCCGGGCCCTGGCGCATCTGCTTGAGCAGGTCCAGGACGACGGCGCGCAGGTCCCCGCCGTGCTCGGCGGCGACCCGGCGCTGCCGCTGGTAGCCGGCGCCGCGCTCGATGATCTTCTCGACGTCGGCCAGTTCGGCGCTGCAGCCCAGCTTCGCCGCCACCGGCTCAAGCCGCTTGAGCGTCTCGCGCAGGTGCTCCGTTACGAGCTGCTCGTTGCCGTCGGCGTCGAGGATGATGATCGCGTCCAAGCCATACCGGGCCGCGCGCCACTTGTTTTCCTGCACGTGCCACGGGGGCATCGTGGGAATGGTGCCGCCGTTTTCCAGCGTGGTGGAAAATTCGTCGACAAGGCACTGCGTCAGCGCCGCGATCGCCCCGACGTCCTCGAGGGTCGCCAGGCCGTCGCAAATGCGCATCTCGATGGTGCCAAGCGCCGGAACGGGGCGGATGTCCCACCGGATCTCGGAGAGCGTGTCAATCACGCCGGTGGTGAACATGTCCTGGACGTAGGACTCGTAGTCCTCCCAGCTGGCGAACTGGAACGGCAGCCCGGCGGTGGGCAGCTGCTGGAACATGAGGGCGCGGTGCGAGGCGTATCCGGTGTCCTCGCCGCCCCAAAACGGGCTGGACGCGGAGAGCGCCTGGAAGTGCGGGAAGTAGTTGACCAGGCCGTCCAGCACCGGAAGGACCTTGTCCCGGCTGTCCAGTCCGACGTGCACATGGACGCCGTAAATGACCATCTGCCGGCCCCACCACTGGGTCCGGTCAATGAGCTTGGCGTAGCGTGCCTTGTCCGTGACGGGCTGCAGCTGGGGCGGGCTGAAGGGGTGACTTCCGGCGCAAAAGATCTCCACGCCCATCGGATCGGTCACGTCCCGGACAGCCGCGAGCGAGCTGCTCAGGTCCGCCTTGGCCTCCGCGACGGTGGTGCAGATGCCGGTGACGAGCTCCACGGTGTTCAGCAGCAGCTCCTGCTTGATGTGCGGGTGCTCGTCGTCCTCATTGAGTTCGGGATGCCGGGCCGCGACGCCGCGCAGCACCTGGTTCGCCACGGAGGCCAGCTCACCGGTCTCGGCGTCGACGAGCGCCAGCTCCCATTCCACGCCAAGAGTCGACTGCCTTGATGAAGCGAACTCGATCTTCATGTGGTCCCTTCACTGTTCTGCTGTCGCTGGCCGTGGTCCTGGCGGGGAAATGCGCTGGCAAACATCCTCGGACATGCCTCTGGACATGGCACCGGCGGTGTCACGTGCAATTTCCCACACACCAGTGCGCCGGCCGGGCGGCCGGCAGGGCTACGGGTGGTCCAAGTCTAGTGCAGGGGCGGCCCCGGGACGGTGTCAAAGTTGCCGCTGGTGCGTGAGTGTATTCACAACATCGCTGGTCAGCGACGGCGCGCGCGGTTGCGCGTTGGGCTGCGGGTAGCCGGAGCGATCCTGGCGTTTAATGGAGCTGTGCCCATTCTGAACAAAGACATGACCCTGTGTATCTCGCTCTCGGCCCGGCCCAGCAACAACGGGACGCGCTTCCACAACCACCTGTACGAACAGCTGGGCCTGAACTGGATCTACAAGGCCTTTGCCCCCACCGACCTCGCCCAGGCGATCGCCGGGGTGCGCGGCCTCGGCATCCGCGGCTGCGCCGTGTCCATGCCTTACAAGGAGGACGTGATCGCCCTCGTTGACGTCATGGACCCGTCGGCGAAGGCCATCGACTCGGTCAACACCATCGTCAACGACGGAGGCCGGCTCACGGCGTACAACACCGACTACACCGCAATTGAGCAGCTCCTGCAGAGCAATGCAGTCCCCACGGACTACTCGGTGCTGGTCCTGGGCGCCGGCGGCATGGCTAAGGCCACCGTGGCCGCGCTGCGGGATGCCGGGTTCAAGGACGTGACCGTCGTGGCCCGCAACGAGGGCCCCGGCCGCGCCCTGGCCGAACAGTACGGCTTCGCCTGGCGCCCGGACCTTGGTTCTGCGGCGTCCGGTACCGGCACGGCGGACATGCTCATCAACGTCACCCCCATCGGGATGGCCGGAGGCCCGGACGCCGCCGCGCTGCCGTTCCCGCAGGAGGCCATCGACGCCGCCAAGGTGGTGTTCGACGTCGTCGCGCTCCCGGCCGAGACACCGCTGATCAAGGCCGGCCGCGCGGTCGGCAAGACCGTGATCACCGGAGCCGAGGTCGCCACGATCCAGGCGCTCGAGCAGTTCGTGCTGTACACCGGCGTCCGGCCGACCGACGAGCAAATCCGGGCAGCCGAGGACTTCACGCGGGCCCAGTAGCCATGTGGCCCACTAGCCCTGTAGCCCAGTTGCCCGGCCGCTTCGCTGAGATCCGGCGGCGGGGCACTGCGCCGGTGGGATCCCGCTGGCGGGGTCCCGCTGGCGGGCTAGACGGGGTCCACCGAGACGGCCACCCGGTCCTCACCGATCCTGGTGAGGACCAGGGTGGCTGCTTTCTTGTCCTTGTGCTTTGCGCTGCCGCCGGGCAGGAGTTGCTTGCGCAGTTCTTCGGGCGTGACAGCCATACCGCGCTTCTTGATGTCCAGGACTCCGATGCCTTGATCCTTGACCCAGGCCTTGAGTGCCTTGACGTTGAACGGCATCACCTCCAGGACCCTGTAGGCCTTGGCGAACGGGGTGTCATGCAGCCCCGGGGCGCAGATGTAGGCGATGTGCTCGTCCACGAGGTGCCCGCCCAGCTGGAGGGCGACGTCGGCCACCAGGCCGGCGCGGATCACCGCGCCGTCGGGCTCGTACAGGTACCCCTCCACGGGTCCCACGGGCGCCACCGGGCCGGCACCGAAGTCCTCGCCGCTGGTGAGCTCAGCGGAACCAAGGGGCCCGAGCACGAGGGCCGCGCGCCGCACCCCGGGACGCCGCACCGCGTTGAACCACAGGGCCACCTCGGTCACGTCCCCGCCCACGGAGACCCACTGCGCCTCGCAGCCGGCCGGCACGGAATCGTGCGGCATGCCCGGTCCCATCTTCACGCCGACGGCGCGGCCGGAGCCGGCGAGTGACTCCACGAAGGACAGCGGCGGGGAGAAATCCTCCGGATCCCAGATCCGTTTGGTACCCGAGGTGGACGTCGTGCGCCGGGCAGGGTCGAGCCAGACGCCGTCGACCCCCTCGAGCGACACCGACGTGGCATCGGAATGGACCACTGTGGCATTGCGGAACGGGATCAGGTTCATCGTGGCGCAGGCGGCTGTGGCCTCGTCCATTTCCACGGCGGTGACCACCAGGTCCAGGGATGCCAGGGCCATGGAGTCCGCCCCGAGCCCGCAGCCGAGATCCGCGACGTGGCCGATCCCGGCCTCCGCGAACCGCTGCGCGTGCCGTGCCGCCACCGTGAGCCGGGTGGCCTGTTCCAGGCCGGCCTTGGTGAAAATCATCTGCCGGGCGAATTCGCCGAATTTGGCCTCGGCCTTGGTCCGCAGCCGGGACTGGGTGAGCACGGCCGAGACCAGCTCGGGGGAGTGGCCGGCCTTGCGCAGCGACGCCGTGAGGCGGAAGGCCTCGTCCTCGCGGTACGGGCCCAACGACGCCAGCAGCTCCCAGCCCTCGGGGGTGAGGATCGGGGCAATATGTTCCTGCGGTGCGTCAGTCATGCCATCCAGCGTAGTTGAGGTCCGCGGGCGCGCTGTGACCGGACGGCGGGGGCTAGGCTTGATGGCATGGAAGACAGCGGCACAGGCGACAGCATCTCAGCGGACACGGCCGGGCAGGACACGGTCGGCAACGATGACGCCGGGCAGGAGCGCCGGCGCCCGCAGGGACTGGCCCGCTACGCAAAACCGGCGCTGATCGCCGGAGCGGTGATCGCCGTCGTGTCCGTCGCACTTTTGGTGATTATCTTCTTCCTCGATTCCTTCAACGCCACCGTGTATTCCGTCGGCGGCAAGAACGTCCAGGACGCCACGGACGAGGCCAGGGCCATCCGCGAGACCTATGCCGCGGCCCGGCTCGGCGGCATCATCTTCCTCATCGCCGGCATTCTGCTGGCCGCCGCCGGCGCCGTGCTGATGTTCCGGCACCGGAATGACGAGGGCCAGAACACGGACGAAGACGACGGCGAGGACGTGGACTTCGACGACCTCGCAGACCAGTAGCCAGCCAGTAGGCGCGCGAATGGGCGGGCTAATGGGCAGGCGCCCGCACCGCCAGGCAGTGCCAACGGCCACGGGCCACGGGACATGCCCAGCCTCCTGCGCCGCGAATGGACATGTCCTCCCCGGTAGCCCGCACCCGTTGGGTATGTCCACCGCTGAGCTTCAAGAGTGGGCATTTCCTCCCGGGTAGCCGACGCTCGTTGGGCATGTCCATCGCTTAGCAGGGGCACAGAGCATGATGCCCAAGTGTCCTCTGGCCGCAACGAAGAA